>CAMLDH010000083.1 GCA_946478765.1 uncultured Oxalobacteraceae bacterium
CACCAATCCGAGTTTCGGCAAGGATTTTATCCTGACTTTCGGTGCTGGCAACAGCTATACCGTGACCACGTCCGGGACGCCGCCCGTTGTGTCCGCGCCGGCCGTGTTTACGCCCGGCTCGCCGATCGGGTTCGGCGGGTTGCAGATTGTGATCGACGGCACGCCGGCAAATGGCGACACCTTCAATGTAACGACCGCGAAGAATGCCGGTACCGATATGTTTGCCGGACTTGGCAACATTATCGCGGCGCTGAAAGTACCGCTCGACACGGGTACCGCTGCTGACAGGGCGCAGTTGTTGAACGCGTTAAGTACTGGCAACAGGAAAATGGACAATGCGCTCGACAACGTATTGACGGTACGCTCGGCGGTCGGCACACGTTTGCAGGAACTCGAGTCATTGAATAACACGGGGCAGAATCGCGATCTGCTGGATAAAAGTTATCTGTCCGACTTGCAGGATCTGGATTATTCCAGTGCGATTACCGAGTTTTATCAGCGTCAAGCATCGCTGGAGGCGACGCAGCAAACGTTCGTGAAAATTCAAAAGATCTCGCTGATTAACTTTTTGTAAACGTGTAATTGGCGGTAATGGAAAAGGGCGCAGAGCGATATCTCTGCGCCCTTTTGTATTTTGGAATGGGTATTGATCATGCTACTGAACAGTGTTCCGCTCCTACCCGGCACATGCTGTTCGAAAAGCTGCCGCAGACTTGGCGCTGATGGTTTCTAATAGGGGGACTCTTATGGCCGCAAACCCTGCGTAACATGCAGCATCGTTGCCAAGCCGGCAGCGAATTGCTGTTCCAGAAACGGCCCTAGATGCGGCATCAGCAACTGCAACATGGCGATGCCCACTAATAGCGTCAGCGGAAAGCCGACCGCAAATATACTGAGTTGTGGCGAGGCCCGGTTCAACAGACCCATTGCCAGGTTGATTGTCAGCAGTATTGTTATCAACGGTAACGCCAGCATCAGCCCAGCGGAAAAAATCGTGCTGCCCGCTAATACGAGCACACGCCAGCCGATTGCCGCCAGCGGCGCATCGGCAATCGGCAATGCGCGAAAACTCTCGGCCAGTGTGACGATCACCATCAGATGGGCATCCACCGCCAGAAAAATCAGCGTCGCCAGCACGTTCAGCAGGCGCGATAGCACCATCGTGTTGCCGCCGTTACTAGGATCGAAAAAAGACGCGAACGACAGACCCATCTGCAGACCCACAAATTCGCCTGCCGCCTGTACCGAGGCAAACACCATACGCATTGAAAATCCCATGGCGGCGCCGATGATGATCTGTTGCATCAATATCCACACACCTGCGGCGGATACTACCGGGATCACCGGCATCGGATCCAGGGTCGGTCCGATCGCAATCGTCAACAGCGCGGCCAGGCCCACCTTGACTTGACGCTGCACCAGGGATTCGCCGAATACAGGCGCAGTGCTGATGAGCGCCAGCATGCGCACGAATGGCCACAAAAACGCCACCATCCACGCGCTGAGTTGGGCCGATGTGACCGATAAAACCGGCGTCATTAGCCGACTAGCTGCGGGATACTGCTAAACAGTTGGCGCATATAGTCGAGTATCGCATTCAGCATCCACGGGCCGGCAATGACCAGCGTGGCGAATACCGCTAGCAGCTTTGGAATGAACGACAGTGTCATTTCATTGATCTGGGTGGCGGCCTGAAACAGGCTGATGATCAAGCCGGTGATCAGCGCTGCCAGCAACAACGGGGCGGCCAGTTGCAATGAAATTTTCATTGCCTGGTAACCAAGTGCCATTACTGATTCGGGCGTCATGATGTTCCGTAATCCTCAATGAATTCATCGGTCGAAAAAGTGCCGCATCTTCCGACGATCGGCCTAAGCACATTTGAAAAGAGTGGCGTGCGTCCATGATGCACACTACATCCAATCCAAAGCGCTTAAGAGTCTATCCCTACCGGGATAGACTCTAAGTATAAAAGCTCTCCGCCAATGCGCCGATCAGTAGTTGCCATCCATCGACCAGCACGAATAGCATCAATTTGAACGGCAGCGCAATGGTAGCCGGCGGCACCATCATCATCCCCATCGACATCAGCACGCTGGCGATGACCAGGTCGACGATCAGGAACGGAATGAAGATCGTGAAACCGATCTGGAATGCCGTCTTCAGTTCGCTGATGACAAATGCCGGCACCAGAATCCGCAAAGGGACTTCGTCGGGAGTCTGCATCGGCGCGATGCGCGCCAGCCGCGCAAACAGCGCGAGGTCCGCTTCACGCGTTTGCTTCAGCATGAATTGCTTGAATGGTTGTACGCCGCGATCGAGTGCCAGTTCGGCCGTGATCTTGTTGTCGGAAAAGGGCCGGTAGGCGTCGTTATATACTTTATCGAATACGGGCGACATCACAAAAAAGGTCAGGAACAGCGATAGTCCGACCAGGATCTGATTCGGCGGTGTGGATTGCGCGCCGATCGCATTGCGTAGCAGTCCCAACACGATGATGATGCGGGTAAAACTGGTCATCGTCAGCAACAGCGCCGGCAGGAACGACAGCGATGTCAGCAGCAGCATGGTCTGCACGCTGAGCGACCAGGTCTGGCTGCCGCCCGGTCCCGGCGTGCTGGTGATGCCAGGCAGCGCTTGCGCCGATGCCAGCGCCGGCAGCGCCGTCAATAGAAGCATAACGAGGTGCAGTACGGTGCGGCGTCGTGAAAAGACAAAGAACAAGTGCATCAATCGGGCCGTTGCAGTTTGCTGATGGAGTCACGCAGTTTTTTCGAAAAGGCGTTGGCGGCTGAAGTGGCGCTCGTGGCAGCAGCGGCAAGCGGCGTTGTTTCCGGCGGCGGCAGTTCTTCCGCCGGCATCGTATGCAGCGGGCGGATCTGGCCGGGTGTGACGCCGAGTACCAGCCATGATGTGCCGATTTCCACCACTACCACGCGCTCGCGTTGACCGATCATGGTGTTGGCAATGACCTTCACCAGATGTCCTTTACCGGGCTGTTGCAGGCCAAACCGGCGCGCTGCCCACGCGCACAGA
This sequence comes from uncultured Oxalobacteraceae bacterium, assembly GCA_946478765.1. Next base: position 3,037 of record CAMLDH010000083.1, read on the forward strand.
AAAATCAGCGCCAGCACCACTGCCAGCCCGAGTCCGGCCTGCAACAAGCCGGCTGCGCCGAATGCCGGTGCAGGGCTGGCCGGCGGCGTTGATACCGTCGGAAGCGCGGCGCCTACCGGCAGCGCTGCCAATATCAGCAGGGTTGATAGCGATACTGAAATCCGGCGCATGTTCATCGATTCAATTTGTGAATACGTTCGGATGGCGTAATGATGTCGGTCAGGCGAATCCCATATTTGTCGTTCACCACCACCACTTCGCCCTGGGCGATCAGATACCCGTTGATCAGCACGTCCATCGGTTCGCCAGCCAAGCCATCCAGCTCCACCACCGAACCCTGGGCCAGTTGCAACAGATTCTTGATGGTGATCCGGGTGTGTCCGAGTTCGGCCGTCAGCTGCACCGGAATATCCAAAATCATGTCGATATCGGTTTTAACGACGCTTGCGCTATCGTCTGTCAGCGGCTTAAAGACATTGGCGGCCGCAGCAACGGGTGCGCTGTCGGCGGGTGCAGAGGCCGCCGTCTGGGCGGCGAGTGCGCTGGCCCAATCGTCGGCATCAAGGTCGGGTTGGTCCTGCTTGTTGTCGTCACTCATTGTCGCTTCCCTTGCTGAAATCGCTATCCTGATGATTGATCATTTGTTTTACCCGTAACGCATAACGGCCATTGGAAGTGCCGAAGCCGCATTCCATCACCGGTACGCCGTCGACCTTGGCGGTAATCGTCTCCGGCATGTTGATCGGCAACACGTCGCCGGCTTTCAGTTTCAGTACCTGACCGATGGTAGAGGGGATGGTTATGAATTCGGCTCTCAGTTTTACGTCGGCGCTTTGCGTCTGTTGCGACAACTGTTTGACCCAGCGTTTGTCGACCTCGACCTCGCCCTGTAACGGATTCGACAGCATATCGCGGATCGGTTCGAGCATTGCATAGGGAATGCAGACGTGCAGTGCACCGCCGATCGGTCCGAATTCGATATGGAAAGTGGTATTGACCACCAGTTCATTGGGGGCTGCGATATTGGCGAGTTTGGCATGCATCTCGGCCCGCACATATTCGAATTCGAGCGGATACAGCGATTGCCAGGCGGTGCCGTAGCTATCCAGCGTCAGGCTTAACAGGCGTGTAATGATGCGCTGCTCGGTTTGCGTAAAATCACGGCCTTCGACCCGCATGATAAAGCGGCCGTCGCCGCCGAACAGGTTGTCGACTACCAGAAATATCAGATTCGGATCGAACACGAACAATGCGGTGCCGCGCAACGGTTTCATGTGCACCAGATTGATGTTGGCGGGGACCGGCAAGTGGCGCACAAATTCACTGTACTTCTGAATATGTACCGTACCTACCGAAATATCGGAACTGCGGCGCATGAAATTGAATAGCCCACCGCGCAATTGCCGTGCAAAGCGTTCATTGATAATTTCCAGCGTATGCATGCGACCGCGCACGATACGTTCCTGGGTACCGAGATTGCAAACCTGTACGCCTTGCAGCGCCGTCGGCTGTGCCGCGACATGATCAGTATCGCCGGTGACGCCTTGTAGTAGCGCATCTACTTCGTCCTGAGACAGCAGCTGTTCATAAGCCATTGAGAGGTCTCATTAATAATTTACTGCAACACAAAAGCGGTAAATGCCACACTGGTCACACGCTGTGGCGGCTGGCTGGAAGTAAGCGGCGTATTCAATGTCGCCATGATTTCGTTCGCCAGCTTGGTTTTTTCACTCGGCGCCATCAATGTTTCGGATGGGCGATCCGACAGCAGCAGCACGATGCGGTTGCGCACTTCGGGCAGATACTGGGTGATTTGTGCCTGTGATGCGGCATCGGCCATTCTCAGCGTCATGCCGACGTGCAAAAAGCGACCATACTGGCCTTGCCGCACGTTGACCGTGAACGGCTCCAGCGGAACGAAAAACGGGCCTGCTTCCTCCCGTACCGGGACCGAGGCACTAGCAGGTGCACTAGTGGGCTGGGAACCCATGCGATGACTGTTCAAATAGTAGATCATGCCAGCACCTACTGCAATTGACACTAAAACCACCAGCGCAAGGGCGATTTCATTACGATAATTTTTCATAGAGATTTTTTTGTTCGGGCTTGTAGCCATGGCTTTCCTGCATGAAATTCCGACAGTTATTATTCGCTGAAAGTGCGTCAAACCATCTGTTGATAAAAAGGGATAAATCTATTCAGCTGCCGCATTTGCTGCACTCGCACTGCGCCTCTTTATCTCGCCTCTTCAGGCGAACGTATCGATTGCGTTGCCATTGTCACGAATGGTAGCCGGCGCTGCCACGGGTAGCGCAATGTTGCCCGCCAACCCCGCAATGCTTGCGCCGTTGTTGCGATAGTTGGATGGACTCGACTGACTGGACTGGTTCTGCGCGAATGCGTTTTGCTGTTGCTGGGTATCGGCGCTGACCGAGGTATTGCCTAGGCTGATGCCGTTGTCGGCCAGGCTCGTCCGTAATTGCGGCATTGCTGCCTCGACCGCGGCGCGCACCGATTGATGCGCCGATACAAACATCGCTTGGGCTTGATTGTCGGTGATGGTCAAGGTGACTTTCAGCGGCCCCAGGTTCGGCGGATTCAGGTGCATTTCCGCTACCTGGTGGTTGGCATTGCCCATCCATACGATTTGTTTGCCGAGTGCATCCGCCCATTCATGACTGCCGACTGGCGGCGTCAGCGGCAAACCGACCGGCGCTGCGGCGGAGCCGGCGGCCGGTTGTACGGGCGCGTTCGCCGGAGTGAGCAGGGCTGCTGCGCTGAGGTTGAACTGGTCGGCGGGTGGCGCGACGGCCTTGCTTCCCGCTGGCGTTTCAATGCCGTTTGCTGCAACGAACGCTTGAGCGGAATGCACCTCAGGTTTTGCGCTGGATTGCTGGACTTGCGTATCGGCTGCCGTATTGCCGCGTTTCGATTGCTGGCCAGCGAAACCGGTGTTCGGCGTTGTTGCTTGGACAGCGATTTTGCCGGCGTCGCTTACGAGCGAGGCGATGGGGTCGCCAGCAATGTCTTTTGCTTGCTGTGCGGCTTGCGGATTATTGTCTTGGTCGGCGGAAGCCAACCCGACTTGTGGTGTGCGCTGCACGCCTATGCTTGTGCCGGCTTCAGTCGTAGCATCGTTCTTGCCTACATCTCCGCCATCATTTTGTTTTACGGCGGTATCTCCAGCAGCAATGGCCGATGTCGGCAGTTCGGTTTGGCCCCGCTTCTTTGGATCGAATGCGGTCGGCATGCCTGGTGCCGTATTCTGGGTAGTCAAGTCTATGTCCGCTTCTGGTGCCGCATTGGCGTTGCCGTCCCCATCGGCTGCCGGCAACGCGCGCGTTGCGTGAAGCGGGTCGCTTTTTCCGGCCGTAGTTTTTCCGGTAGTAGCGGTAATTGCTTCATCCAGTCGCACATCGGTTGCCATCGAAGCAGCATTGTCGGGGCCGCCTGTAGGCAGATTGGCCAGCGCGGCGTCGAGCGGGCTCAACGCCAGCATCAAAGCGGCTGCCGGATCTTGTGGATCCTTTTCCTCATTCGCGGTCTGGCGTCGTACCGGGCTTCGTTCCGTGGCTTTTTCTGCGGATTTTGCAGTGGCCTTTTCAGTACTCGCTAGCGAGCGGTTGAGCACCTGGCCAAAACTGCTGCCATCATTCTGCTGTTGATCACCGCTGCGCGCCGCTAGCTTTGTCGCGGAGGCGGCCGACTGGTTCTGGGCGACGGCAGGTGAAATGATTAAGGACATGGCACTCCCCGGTAAATTAATCTGTCAATGTTGATGCACGCAGGCGGAACTGTCTAGCGGCATGTTCGTCGTTGTCGCGTTGTTCCTGTTTATCGAGCGCGGCCACTTCCTGTTGGTGGACCCTGTCGGCTAGCGTATCGAATGAAGTCAGTCGGCGCTTGCTCTGCCGCCAGTCGCTGCGCCCATCTTCAAGTTTGGCATCGGCTTGTATGGCTAGTTCGCGTTGCTGCTCGATGACGTCGTCAAGCATCCCGATGAAATGCTGAAAATTGCGCCATCGCGCGGACGATACGCCATCCCGCATCTGCACCTGGAACTGATCATAATATTCCTGCCTGTACTGCAACAGCATTTCCAATTTTTCGGCCGCGCCAATTTGCGCATTTTGCAACTCACCTAGTCGGCGCGTTGCCTCGTCAGTCCTGTTTTGCGCCAGTTCAATCAGCGTAGCCAGCGGTAGCGTATGTGACATGACATCCTTTCAGCGCGGTTTTACGGCAGCTTTCAGCCGCCGCCCAATATTGCGTGCAATTGAGCGGTCGCGGCAGAAAAGTCGGCACGCTCATGCATTTCTTGTTGCAGAAATGCCTCTATTTTCGGATACAGTGCAATCGCCTGGTCCAGTTGCAAATCGTGTCCGGCGGCATAAGCGCCGACGCTGATCAGGTCGCGATTGCGCTGGTAACTTGACACCATTCGCTTCAAGCGGCGCACCCTGTCGAACTGCGATGGTTCAATCAGCGCCGTCATGGCCCGGCTGATCGAGGATTCGATGTCGATCGCCGGGTAGTGGCCGGATTCGGCCAAGCTGCGCGACAGCACCACGTGCCCGTCCAGAATGGCGCGGGCAGAATCGGCAATCGGGTCCTGCTGGTCGTCGCCTTCGGTCAGCACCGTGTAAAACGCGGTAATCGAACCGCCTTTGCCGTTCGCATCGCGCGCACCGTTGCCGGTGCGTTCCACTAACGCCGGCAGTTTGGCAAATACCGAAGGCGGATAGCCCTTGGTGGCAGGCGGTTCACCGATCGCCAGCGCGATTTCCCGCTGCGCCATCGCATAGCGGGTCAGCGAATCCATAAGCAACAATACATCCTTGCCCTGATCGCGGAAATATTCGGCGAGGCAGGTGGCATAGGCCGCTCCTTGCAACCTCAATAAAGGCGAGGTATCGGCCGGTGCTGCCACCACGACAGCGCGGGCCAGGCCTTCTTTGCCCAGCGTGTTTTCAATAAAATCCTTGACCTCGCGGCCGCGTTCGCCGATCAGGCCGACCACGATCACTTCGGCGCTGGTATAGCGGGCCATCATGCCGAGCAATACGCTTTTGCCGACGCCGGAACCCGCAAACAGTCCCATGCGCTGGCCCCGGCCGACGGTCAGCACTGCGTTGATCGCGCGCACACCGACGTCCAGTACAGTGTCGATCGGCGCACGCGTGAGAGGATTGATCGGCGTTGCTGCCAACGGCACTTCACGCGCGAAATCGAGTGGCCCAAGTCCGTCGAGCGGGCGGCCGCACGCATCCACCACACGTCCCAGCATGCCTTCGCCGACCGGCAGTCGCTTGGTGCCAGGTTCGGCGGCGCTGCTGTTGATGCCGGGGATTTCCAGCGGATAGACGCGGGCGCCGGGCAGCAGGCCGGCGACTTCGCTTTGCGGCATCAGGAAGATGCGGTCGCCGGCAAAACCGACTACCTCCGCTTCGGTGGTCCGTTGCGCATAACCGGGCGGCAGTTCAATCAGGCAATCGCTGCCGACTGGCAGGCGCAGTCCGACTGCTTCCAGTACCAGTCCCACCGCACGCGTCAGCCTTCCGAAGCTGCGGATCGGAACGCTGCGTCCGACACCGGCGCTGGCATTGCTCAGTGCGGTATGCCAGGCCTGCAGATGCGGATTTCCGGCGACGGAGGAGGGGCGCTCAGCCATGATTGGACTCATTGGATTCAACCGCACTGCGGCCAAGCACTGCGGCAACCCGTTCCCAGCGGGTTTCCAGTGTGGCGTCCAGTGCGCCGCTGGCGGCATGAACCCGGCAGCCGCCACGCGTGATGGTGGGATCGACACGTATATTCCAGCCGACCGCTTGCAAGTCATCATCCAGGTATTGCCGCACCAGCGCCACATCGTCGGCGTGCAGCAACAGGCGCGGTGTGCCGTTCAGTGTCGGCTCGCTGCGCAATAGTTCACGCACCAGCGGAACGATCAGTTGCGGGTCGGAGGTCAGTGCCTGCCGTACTACCTGATGCGCGATGTCGAGCGCCAGCGTCAGCAAATTGTCGGCGACTTCGCGCTCGGCGCTGCGCAACGCTTCCGGCAGGGCCTTTGTCAATGTCTGCAGGCGTAGTGCCTCGTCTTGGGCGGCCGCCAGCCCGGTTGCATAACCTTCGGATTGTCCCTGGGCATATCCTTGCGCATGTCCTTCGGCGTAACCTTGTTTATATCCTTCGTCTGCACCGGTCTGTTGCGCTTCCAGCCGCAGACGGGTCAGTTCTGCTTCGTCGATCAGCAGTACCGGTTCGAGCTTCTCAAGCACCGGCTCCGCTTCGCTCGCTGGCGCCGGCTGTTGAGGAGATTCGGGCGCAGGCTTGTGGACCGAGGCCATTTCCCAGCGCTGCCATGCCGTCAACTGTTCCTTGGACATCCGGCGCGTAGACTGATACGCAGCGGACGGCTGCTTGTCGATGGCGCCTGACGATGGGCTGGATGGCTTGCTAGACATATGCGTCGTCGCCTTGTCCGCTGAGTACTATCTCGCCGGCATCCGCCAGACGCCGCACGACCTGGAGAATATTCTTTTGTTCGGCTTCGGCTTGCGATACCCGTACCGGGCCGCGTAGTTCGAGATCTTCGCGCAGCATTTCGGCCGCACGCTGCGACATGTTGCGCAGGAATTTGTCGCGCAGTTCCTGCTGCGTGCCCTTGAGCGCGATGATAAGCGATTCCGACTCGACTTCCTTGAGCAGCAATTGGATGGCGCGGTCTTCGAGGTCCAGCAGATCCTCGAACAGGAACATTTCGTCGATGATCCTTTGCGCCAGGGTTTCATCGTGTTCGCGCACATGCTGGATGATGGTTTCTTCCTGCGTGCTGCTCATTTGATTGATGATCTCGGCCGCGGCCCGGACGCCGCCCAGGCGGCTGCGTTTGATGCCTTTGCCGGACTGCAGACCGGAAATCACATCGGTCAATTCGTTCAGTGCCGTCGGCTGTATGCCGGCGAAGGTCGCGATCCGCAGGATGACGTCATGGCGCAGGCGCTCGGTGAACAGTTCGATTATTTCGGCGGCCTTGCTGCGCTCCAGGTGAACCAGCAGCGTGGCGATAATCTGCGGATGTTCGCCGCGAATCAGTTCGGCCACTTCGTTGGTTTCCATCCAGTTCAGCGTATCGATGCCGCTGGCAGACTCGCCGCTTTCGAGAATGTCCTCGATCATGTTCGAGGCACGATCGCTGCCCAGCGCCTTGTCCAGTACGGCGCGGATATAGTTGTTGGAATCCAGGTTGAGTGCCGAAAATTGCTCGGTTTCGAGACGGAATTCTTCCATTACCGCGACGATCTCATCATTGGTCAGATGAGTCAGTTGGGTGATCGTCGTGCCCAGCGCCTGAATCTCACGCGGATCCAGATTTTGAAACACTTTAGCCGCGCCGTCTTCTCCCAGTGACATTAGCAGGATAGCGCTTTTCCTGAGTCCTTCTGCATTGTCATTTGTCGTTGCCATTGCCGCTCATCCAGTTTTTGATCACCACCGCCACCAATCGCGGATCCTTCTCGGCCGTTTCCTGTGCAAATCGCACATTGTCCTGATGACGGTCGAGCAGGCGTTGTTTTGCTTCTGCCGCCAATTGGGTACTTTCTTCTTCCAGCTTGGCTGTTTCTTCAGTGCTTGCCATGGGTTCCAGCGCCGACGGCGATGGCGCCGGCAGCAAATGCTTGCGCAGCAATGGACGCGCCACGCTAAACCACAGGAACAGCGCGAGCAACGCGAGCAGCAGGTAGGAGCCGGCCGTCTTGGCCAGTTCGATGTTTTCCGGCTGGCGCCACCACGGCAGTTCCGGTTCGATCTCGCTCGACGAGAAGCGGCTGTTGACCACGTTGAGCGAATCGCCGCGATCGGCCTTGTAACCCATTGCTTCCTTCACCAGATTCCTGACCTGCTCCAGTTCGGCCGCCGTCAACGCCTGCAATACCGGCTTGCCTTGGGCGTTCAATGCATTGCGATGATTGACCACCACCGCCGCCGACACGCGTTTGATGCCGCCCGCGCCGCGTTGCATGTGACGGATCGAGCGGTCCACCTCATAGTTGATGGTCAGATCCTTGCGCACGTTGCTGGAGCCGCTACGGGCCGCAGTCAGGCCACTTGCCTGGGTGTTGGGACGCAGGGCGATATCTTTGCTCAGCTTGAGCTGCCCGTTCGCCCCTTGTTGCGCCTGATCGGCTGCCGCGTTGGCTATCGGTGCAACCGGATTGACCGGTGGCTGGTTGGACAACGCGCCCGGCACGCCGCCCGGCGGGGTGGCGTTTTGCTGCTCAGAGTCGCTCGATTGCTGGCTGCGGATCGCAGCAGTGCCGGGCTCCTGATTCGGGCCGAATTTTTCGTCGGTGTTCTCAACAACCGAAAAGTCGACGTCGGCAGCCACTTGAGCATGCACGTTGTTGGCGCCGTAGATCGGTTGCAGGATGGCTTCGATGCGGTGCACGTAGCTTTGTTCAATGTCCTGCACGTATTTGAGCTGGCTGGCATCCAGGCCGCGGGTGCCGGCGCTGGGCATCGACAGCAGGTTGCCGCCCTGGTCCACGATGGTGACGTTCTTGGCTGTCAGTTCCGGCACGCTGCTGGAAATCAGATGCGTCATCGCGCTGACCTGCGCTTCGTCAATCGAACGTCCGCGGTGCAGTGTCAAAACCACCGAAGCGCTCGGTTTTTGCTGGTCGCGCACAAACAGCGAGGGCTTGGGCAGCGCCAGATGCACACGTGCCGATTGGACGGCGGAAATCGATTCGATCGAATGCGCCAGTTCGCCTTCCAGCGCGCGTTGATAGTTGACTTGTTCGGCAAATTGGCTGACACCGAATTTCTGGTTGTCCATCAATTCGAAACCGACCGCGCCGCCTTTCGGCAAACCTTGTGCAGCCAATCGCAGCCGTGCTTCGTGCACTTGGTCGGCGGCTACCAACACCGAGCCGCCGCCTTCGGTGAATTTGTAGGGGACATTCATTTGCTGCAGCGACGCGATGATGGCGCCGCCGTCGCGATCGGACAGATTGCTATATAGCACGCGATAGTCGGGGGCGCGGCTCCACAGCCACAGGGCCGCAATAGCCGCTACTGCGATAGAGGCGCCGACAATTAAGGGCAGACGGGGATTGGCGCGCAATTGTTCCATCAGAGGAAACTTCTTTGCGGGAATCAGGTCTGTATCCGCAGCCACTGAACTCATGCGCGCACTCCGGATGACGGCAGGCGATAAAGGCTATCGGCGTTCACTTTGCGCTTCTGCTTTCATAAGACATAGAGCAATTTTCCCTAGAATTGACGAACAAACGTCGACGCAGGCGTAATCCCATCGATATAGCCCATGCCGATGGTGGCAATTGTCAGTTGCCTTTCTGGTTTTCGATCCGTTGAACAACTATGTGTTTTGGCGCCAGTTGCCATTATGCATTGGATTAATTGCTGGTACGATTTATCTCTGCAGAAAGATGTGTGTGATTTAAATGTTGCCATGCGAATAAAAGTCTGTGGCACTGCAATAAAAATTTGAGAGCTCGGTAGAGCGCTTGGCAAGCCAGCAAAGGGAGGCACAATTATGGCGATTTCGGGGATCGAGTCGGTACTGCAGCAAATGCGCATGACGGCTCTGGCTGCTGCCGGCAGTGCGGAGCCATCGATCGACGAAGTTGCCGGCGGTGGTTTTGCCGGCGAACTGAAAAAGTCATTGGAGCGCGTCAGTAATGCGCAGCAGCACGCAATTGGTCAGGCGCAAGCCTTTGAACTGGGAAAGCCGGGCGTAGAGCTCAATGACGTGATGGTGGATTTGCAAAAAGCCAATATCGGTTTTCAGATGAGCTTGCAAGTACGTAATCGTCTGGTTTCCGCTTATCAGGAAATCATGAGCATGTCTGCTTAAAACGCCGCGGAATGCCGGGTGTACTGTCAAGCTTGCCGCTCCGGTGCGCGCCATGGTTTTGCCATGTCAATTGCTAAACCTTCTTTAAGCCTTTAAGGCCCGAACACCATGGCCGAAACCTCCACGCTGCAGCA
>CAMLDH010000084.1 GCA_946478765.1 uncultured Oxalobacteraceae bacterium
CGCACCAATGCTGCGGTGGATCGCAATGGTGCGCAAGCGCACCCACCTCCTTTCTATTTTTCACGACACAAATAATTTTGCGTGATTGCTGAGTAGTTCGCCGCACTTAAATTTGCAGCTTGGGTTGCGTGTAACGAAACCCAATATTGCCGGTCGCAATCGCATTATCGGTAGCATCAACCAGATATTGGGGTTCGCTACGCTCGTCCCTCGCCGGACGCTGCCAACCGGCATCCCTCCAATTCAGCTTCGTCCATGCGCAACGTCAATTCACATTCAATAGCAAAGAATCTTTATCATTTCGAACGCGTGACTAGCCGCTTGACCTCCCTACCCCTACTTCTTATTTTTATATTGGCCGGCGCCCTCAATGTGCTGGCCTTCGCACCGTTCGGCTGGTGGCCGCTGCAAATCGTGCTGCTGGCATCGCTGTTCGGCTTCATCTCCCGCACCGCTTCCATCAAACGCAGTGCGCTGATCGGCTGGGCATACGGCTTCGGCTGGTCGGCGTGCGGCGTGTATTGGCTCTTCATCAGCATGCATCGCTACGGCGGCATGCCGGCCTGGATGGCGGCGCTTGCGGTGGCGCTGCTGGCGCTGTTGCTGGGCGCATTTCCGGCGCTTGCCATCGCGGGCGCCACCTGGCTCAGGCAACGCTGGTCGGCAACGCCCACGGTCGCGCTATTGATGATTTTCCCGGCGCTCTGGACCTTGGCGGAATGGCTGCGCGGTTGGGTGTTCACCGGCTTTCCCTGGATCACCACGGGATATGCCCATACCGCCAGTCCGCTCGCCGGTTTCGCGCCGGTCGTCGGTGTCTATGGGCTCGGCTGGCTGGCGGCTCTGATTGCCGGGTGTCTCGCCTTGCTGCCGTCCAAAAAGCTGTCGCTCGGATTGGCCGTGTCGATTCTCGCCATCGGTTTCGGCTTGAAGGCGGTCGATTGGACCCAAGTCAACGGCCAACCGATTTCAGTACGGCTATTGCAAGGCAATGTACCGCAGGAAATGAAGTTCGAGACCGAGCAAATCGTCGCGGCGCTTTCGATGTACTACGACATGATCGAACAGACGCCGGCCGACCTGATCGCGACACCCGAGACCGCCATTCCGCTGCTGACGCACCAATTGCCGCCGGATTACCTGCCGCGCCTGTCGCACTATGCGCAACAAACGGGGAGCCATGTCGTGCTCGGCATCCCGGCCAGCGACGGGCCGGGACAATACGCCAATAGCGTGATCGGGCTGGCGCCGCAAGCAACGGCAATGTCCGATTCTCGGCCATACCAATACCGTTACGACAAACACCATCTGGTGCCGTTCGGCGAATTCATTCCGATGGGATTCCGCTGGTTCGTCGACATGATGCACATACCGCTGGGCGACTTCATGCGCGCGCCGGTGTTGCAAGCGCCGTTTGCGGTGAAGGACCAATGGATATTGCCGAATATCTGTTACGAGGATTTGTTCGGCGAAGAAATTGCAGATCAGATCGCGGCCGGCCATTTCAAAGACACGCCGCAAGCGAGCATCTTGCTCAACGTGTCCAACATCGCGTGGTTCGGCGATTCGATCGCGTTGCCGCAACATTTGCAGATTTCACAAATGCGCACGCTGGAAACCGGCCGCCCGATGCTGCGCGCCACCAATACCGGCACCACGGCGGTCATTGATCCGAAAGGCCGTGTCCTTGCGCAATTGCCGCCGTATACGCACGGCGTGTTGAGCGCTTCGGTGCAAGGTTACAAGGGCGTCACCCCGTATATTCTGTATGGAAATACAATCATTGTTGCGCTCACCATGCTGTTATTAGGCGCCGCGTGGTTTTTGGCGCGTAAAAACCGCTAGAATCAAAGGTTTTAGCAACTTTCCTCGCCCGACGAAGCGCGAGAGCGAATACACCCACCATGCTCACATTTCAACAAGTCATTCTCACGCTGCAAGAGTACTGGGACGCGCAAGGCTGCGCCCTGCTCCAGCCCTACGACATGGAAGTCGGCGCCGGCACCTCGCACACCGCGACTTTCCTGCGCGCAATCGGACCGGAACCATGGCGCGCCGCCTATGTGCAGCCGTCGCGCCGCCCGAAAGACGGCCGCTACGGCGAGAACCCGAACCGCATGCAACACTACTACCAATACCAGGTGGTGTTGAAACCGGCGCCGGAAAACATTCTCGACCTGTATCTGGGCTCGCTCGAAGCATTGGGACTGAACTTGAAGCAAAACGATGTGCGCTTCGTCGAAGACGATTGGGAAAATCCGACGCTCGGCGCGTGGGGCCTCGGCTGGGAAGTGTGGCTCAACGGCATGGAAGTCACGCAATTCACTTATTTCCAGCAAGTCGGCGGCCTCGACTGCAAACCGGTGCTCGGCGAAATCACTTACGGCATCGAGCGCCTGGCGATGTATCTGCAGGGCGTCGAAAACGTGTACGACCTGGTATGGACCGAATGGGAAGAACACGGCGTCAAGAAACACCTGACCTACGGCGATGTATTCCATCAGAATGAAGTCGAGCAGTCGACCTACAATTTCGAATACTCGAACACCGAATTCCTGTTCTCGCTGTTTGGCAATTACGAAGCGGAAGCCAAGCGCCTGCTGGACATCCCGTTGGCGCTGCCGGCCTACGAGATGATCCTGAAGGCGGCGCACACGTTCAACCTGCTCGATGCGCGCGGCGCAATTTCAGTCACGGAACGCGCGGCGTATATCGGCCGCATCCGCAACTTGTCGCGTGCGGTCGCGCAAGCGTATTTCGAGTCGCGCGAGAAGCTGGGTTTCCCGATGTGCGGCGACGCGCGCAAGGCGGCTTGACAATAGCCCCCTCCCCCCTTGCAGGGGGTGTAGCAGGGAATTCGGATCGCATGCGATCCGCCTGCGAAACGGATTGCGCTTGCAAGCGCAATCCTCTTGGCTGGGATGGGGGTAGTGCGTTCGATGTACAGCAGTTATATCTCAAACGCACTACCCCCTCCCTAACCCTCCCCCTGCAAGGGGGAGGGAACTTCTTACTATTTATTCACTTATGTATTTTGATCTCGCCTCTGCGGGAATGACTGCAAAAACATGAACCAAACACTGTTAGTCGAACTCCTCACCGAAGAACTTCCGCCAAAAGCGCTCGCCAAACTGGGCGATGCATTTGCAGCCGGTATTGTGAACGGATTGAAATCACGCGATTTTCTCGACGCCGATGCGGTCGCCACTTCGTATGCAACGCCGCGTCGCCTCGCGGTGTCGATCACGCGCGTGCGCGCCACATCACCGGACAAATCGATCCGCGAAAAGGTGCTGCCGGTATCGGTCGCCTTGAACGCGGAAGGCCAGCCCAGCGCACCGCTATTGAAAAAGCTCGCGGCATTATCCGGTGCAATCAAGGTGGCGGAAATCAAGGTCGGCGAATTGGAACGTGCGGTCGACGGCAAGGCCGACAGTTTTTTCTACACCTATACCGCGCCGGGCTCGGTACTGCATGACGGCTTGCAAGCGGCGCTGGAAGAAACGATCGCGAAATTGCCGATCCCCAAGGTGATGAGCTATCAGCGCCCGGATGGATCGAGCGTGCAGTTCGTGCGCCCGGTACACAAGCTGATCGCGCTGCACGGCGCCGATGTGTTGCCGATCGCGATTCTCGGCTTGGCGGCCGGCCGCACCACGCTCGGCCATCGCTTCCTGTCGCAAGGCGAGCTGGCGATCAGCGACGCCGAAAGCTACGGCACCGTGCTGGAAACGCAAGGCAAAGTGATCGCGAGCGTCACCGCCCGCAAGGAAAAAATCCGCGCCGCATTGCTCGACCGCGCCGGCAGCGACCAGACCTTGATGCCGGAAGCCTTGCTCGATGAAGTCACCGCGCTGGTCGAATGGCCGGTTGTGTATGAATGCAACTTCGAGCAGGAATTCCTGTCAGTGCCTCAGGAATGCCTGATCCTGACCATGCAAACCAATCAGAAATATTTTGCGTTGACCGATACCCATGGCCGGCTGCGCTCACGCTTCCTGATCGTGTCGAACCTGGAAACCGCGGACCCGCAACACATTATCGGCGGCAATGAGCGTGTCGTGCGTCCGCGCTTGTCGGACGCGAAATTTTTCTTCGAGCAAGACAAGAAAAAGAAACTGGCGGATCGCCTGCCGGGCCTGGCCAACGTCGTGTATCACAACAAGCTCGGCACGCAAGCGCAACGCACGGAGCGCGTCAAAACGCTGGCAGGCATCATTGCGCAAGCGCTCGGCGCCGACGTGGCATTGGCGGAACGCGGCGCATTGCTGGCCAAGACCGATCTGCTGACCGACATGGTCGGCGAATTCCCCGAACTGCAAGGCATCATGGGCACTTACTATGCGCGCCATGACGGCGAGCATGAGGAAGTCGCGCTGGCCGCGTCCGAACACTACCAGCCGCGCTTTGCCGGCGACGCGCTGCCCGCCACGTCAACCGGCACTGCAGTCGCGCTGGCGGATAAGCTGGAGACGCTGGTCGGCATCTGGGGCATCGGCTTGCAGCCAACCGGCGACAAGGATCCATTCGCGTTGCGCCGCCATGCACTGGGTGTGTTGCGCATGCTGATTGAAAAGCGCTTGCCGCTGTCGGTCGGCGCCTTGCTGGCAAACGCTGCACAACTGTTTGCCGGCAATGCCAATTTCAAGAATCCGGGCGCGGACGTTACCGCTTTCATGTTCGATCGTTTGCGCGGCCTGCTGCGCGAACGCGGTTTTGCGCAAAACGAAATCGAGGCAGTGGTGGCGCAAAATCCCGACACACTCGACAACATCATCGAACGTCTGAATGCGGTAAAGGCATTTGCCGCATTGCCGGAAGCCGAATCGCTCGCCGCCGCCAACAAGCGCATCACGAATATCCTGAAAAAAACCGAAGGCGCCGCCGGCGCCGTGCAAACAGGGTTGCTGCGCGAAGCCGCGGAAGAGGGTTTGTATGCCGCGATGACGTCGTTGAAACCAAAGGTCGACGCAGCCTTCGCGCAAGGCGATTTCGCCGGCACCTTGAAGGCGCTCGCGCATCTGCGCGACAATGTCGATGCGTTTTTCAACGACGTGATGGTGATGGCGGAAGACGAGCAATTGCGCAACAACCGCCTTGCGCTGCTCTCCAGCCTGCATGCAATGATGAACCGGGTAGCCGACATTTCGAAACTGGCCGCTTGAACTTGATGTGTAATTGATGAAACTCATTATTCTTGACCGTGACGGCGTCATTAACTACGACTCCGATGCCTTCATCAAATCGCCGGACGAATGGATCGCCATCCCCGGTTCACTGGAAGCGATCGCGCGCCTGAATCAAGCCGGTTACCGCGTGGTGGTATCGACCAACCAGTCGGGTATTGCGCGCGGCCTGTTCAATATGCGGGCCTTGAATGATATCCATCAAAAGATGCATGTCTGTGCGCAGGCGGTCGGTGCCGATATCGATGCGATCTTCTTTTGCCCGCATGCGGCGGACGACAACTGCGATTGCCGCAAGCCGAAGCCGGGCATGCTGCATACCATTGCAAAGCGCTTCAATGTGAGCCTGAAAGGCGTGCCCGTGATCGGCGATTCGCTGCGTGATTTGCAGGCAGGCTTCGTGGTGGGATGCGAGCCGTATCTGGTGTTGACCGGCAAAGGGGAAAAGACGCGCGAGAAAGGCGGCCTGCCGCCGGGCACCGCGATTTACCAGAACCTGGCGGCAGTCGTCGAGCATCTGCTGCATACCCCGACGGGAATTCCTGCCGCCGCCTGAAGCGCTCATAAATTCGTTCGGCCGGCATCGGTCCGTGCCCGCACATTCATTATTAACACGCCCTGATCCTGGCATTCATTCTGGAGATTCGATGTTACGCATCACTTTGTTCCTGCGTTCGCTGCTGTTCATGCTGTTGATGGTGGCGGCAACCCTGATTTGGGCGCCGCTGTGCTTTTTGTTTGCGCCGCTGCCGTACAACAAACGCTACTACTGGACTTCACGCTGGAACGTGTTCGTCATCTGGGCCGCGAAAACCGTGTGCGGCATCCGCTATCAGGTCAAGGGATATGCAAACTTACCCGATGCGCCGGTGATTCTCTTGTCCAAGCATCAATCGGCATGGGAAACGATTTTTTATTTGTACTTCATGCCGCGTCCGCTGGTATATGTATTCAAAAAGGAAATCACATATATCCCCTTTTTCGGTTGGGGCATCGCGCTATTGCGCATGATTCCGATTGATCGCAGCAAAGCCAAGGATGCGCTGGCACAGATTGTCGAACATGGCAGAAAGCGACTGGCTGACGGACAGTGGGTCATCATGTTCCCGGAAGGTACCCGTAGCGCGGTTGGCGAGAAAGGCAAGTACAAGGGCGGCGGCACGCGCCTGGCGGTTGAAACCGATACACCGGTAGTGCCGATTGCGATGAATGCCGGCGAATGCTGGCCGAAAAATTCATTCATCAAAAAGCCCGGCATGATCACCATATCGATCGGCAAGCCAATCTCGCCGAAAGGCTTGGGCCCGGCGGAGTTGATGCAACAAGTCGAAAATTGGATAGAATCTGAAATGCGCGTGATTTCGCCGAACATGTACAAATGATATTGCGGGACAGAGTTGCGCCAAGCGATACTCTGTACTCAACAAATTGTAGACCTCATAAAATCCTTCATAACATCCTTGAAACTGCTCCACCAGACATCGCCTGACCCGCATCAGCTCGCGCTGCAGTTGGACTTTTTTTCTCCGGATTTTTCATCGCAACCGCCGGTTGACCATCCCGCGCCGAACCATTTATCGGGATCGGGGCTCCAACCGGCGATGCCACCGCAACCGACCACGCCGCCGCCCGTCCGCCCCACTGCCACGCGCAATGGCAGACGCCGCATCCACCTGAACGAACATGTGCTCGATTACGCGCTGCTGCGATCGAAGCGCCGTTCTATCGGATTTTTGATCGACGATGACGGCTTGCGCATCACCGCCCCGAAGTGGGTCACGCTGGCCGAAATCGAAAGCGCGATCCGCGAAAAGCAGCGCTGGATTTTCAACAAGCTCAATGAGCGCCGTGAACGCTTTGCGCGCCGCCTGCAGCCGCAGATGCAATGGTGTGACGGCGCCGTGCTGCCGTATCTGGGCGCGGATGTCACATTGCGCATTCGTGCGATGCAAGCAGCGGGCGTCGCCTACGACGACGCGGCCCGCGAACTCACAATCTGTCTGCCGGCTGACGCCGCAGAACAGCAGTTGAAGGACCGGGTGCAAGGATGGCTGCAGGTGGAAGCCAAGCGTGTGTTTGCCGAGCGTCTGCCGCTATATGCCGAAAAGCTCGACGTCAGCTATCAGTCGTTTGCGCTGTCGTCAGCGATGACGCAATGGGGTTCGTGCACGGCCGAGGGCAAGATCCGCCTCAATTGGCGCCTGATCCATTTTGCGCTGCCGCTGATCGATTACGTGATCGCGCACGAGCTTGCGCATCTGCGCGAAATGAACCATGGCCCGCGTTTCTGGGCGACCGTACAATCGGTGTTTCCCGAATTCGAAGCCGCAAAAAAGGCCCTGCGCGAACGGGCGCCGGAGACGCTGCCGATTTTTTAAAACCGGCTGGCGCATTCGCACTGCTCCGCTCTCCGCAGCAATGTCATTCCGAACGCAGGTGATCAATCTCAACCAAGTTGGATTCGTCACAGGCGTTCGGAATGACAAACAGGGCACAATACAGCTTGCGAAAATCGCTCTCATTCCCCTCTACCATTGAAATTTCCAGGAGCAATAAAATGCGTATCCTCCACACCATGCTGCGCGTCGGCGATCTGCAACGCTCTATCGATTTTTACACTAAGGTGCTGGGCATGACGCTGCTGCGCACCACCGACCGCCCCGACCAGAAATACACGCTGGCATTCGTCGGCTACGGGAAAAATCCGGAGCATGCGGAACTGGAATTGACGTACAACTACGGCGTGGATAAATACGAACTCGGCAGCGCTTACGGTCACATCGCGATTGCGGTGGACGATGTGCGCAAGACATGTGCGACCGTGAAAGAGCAAGGCGGCAATGTCACGCGCGAAGCCGGGCCGGTCAAAGGCGGCACGACGGTGATCGCGTTTGTGCAGGACCCTGACGGCTACAAAATTGAACTCATCGAGCGGTGCCTTTAACGGTATATTCAAGCGCCCCAATGGGCGTTGCATTGACGCTGATCATTCCAATCGATCTTGCGCCCTTGCCGCCGGCGCAGATGATTTGATCACTGCACGCTGACCCTCTTGAGTTCGCTGCTGCCATCGATGTTGAACTCTATCGTTTTATGTTTGTTTGATTACACAAACAAAAAAGGGGAATGGCAGGTAACAGGGCAGCGGCAGGGTAAGCGTATGCGCGTGGAAAGGCGGAAGGCATGTCTACTGCGGAAAACCATTCAGGCACGATATGTCCTGAACGCGAGCAACTGGAACGACTAATCGACTATCAACCGATTCGCCAGTTCGACAAACCGCTCCACCGGGACCATCTCCGGCCGCGCCTGCGGATCGACGCCCGCATCGATCAAATCATTCTCGGTGAACATGCCGGCGACGCAATTGCGTATCACCTTGCGGCGCTGCGAGAACGCCTTCAGCACGACCTTTTCCAGCCTCGCCTGCTCGCATACGAGCGGCTGCGCAAGCGGGATCATGCGCACGATCGCGGAGTCGACGCGCGGCGGCGGATCGAATGCGGCCGGCGGCACGACGAACATCAGCGCCATACGATAACGCCATTGCAGCATCACCGACAAGCGCCCATAGGTCTTGCTGCCGGGTTCCGCAACCATGCGTTCGACCACTTCCTTTTGCAGCATGAAATGCTGATCCTGCACGTGCGGCGCGATCTGCGCGAGATGGAATAACAGGGGGCTGGAAATGTTGTACGGCAGGTTGCCGACGACGCGCAGCTTGCGGCCGGGCGCAACCGGGATCGCTGCAAAATCGTATTGCAATGCGTCGCCTGCATGCACGATCAGCTTCGCGGGATCGAAGGTCTTCTTCAAGCGCGCGACCAGATCGCGATCGAGTTCGACCACGTGCAATTGCTGCAACGATTCCAGCAGCAGACGCGTCATCGCGGCCAGGCCGGGGCCGATCTCGACCATCGTATCGTCCGGTTGCGGATCGATGACGCGGATGATGTCGTGCAGGACGGTATCGTCCGTCAGGAAATTTTGGCCGAAACGCTTGCGGGGAATATGTTTCATTATCTAGAAATTCAAGCGTAAAAAACGGGCCACGCGGCACTCACGACGAGGCAGGATGCGAACTTGCCGCCGCCATCTGTGCCGCGACTCTGATCGCCTCCATCATGCTGCCATGATCGGCATGGCCAAAACCTTTGGCCGCCAGATCGAGCGCGGTGCCATGATCGACGGAGGTGCGAATGATCGGCAGGCCGAGCGTGATATTGACACCGCGCCCGAAGCTGGCGTACTTCAAAACCGGCAAGCCCTGATCGTGGTACATCGCCAGCACGCAGTCGGCGCGCGCCAGATACTTCGACTGGAACAGCGTATCGGCCGGATACGGGCCGCTGACATTCATGCCCTGCGCTTGCGCGGCTTGCAGCACGGGCGTGATCACATCGATTTCTTCACGCCCCAGATAACCGCCCTCGCCTGCATGCGGATTCAAACCCGTCACCAGGATGCGCGGTTCGGCCAGGCCGAATTTATTCTGCAAATCGCGATGCACGATGGCGAGCGTGCGCGCCAGGCTGTCGAAGGTGATTGCGGCCGGCACGTCTTTCAGCGCCAGATGCGTGGTGGCCAACGCCACCCGCAAATAATGCGACGCGTCGCCGCCGGCCAGCATCATCACGACTTGCGCGGTATTGGTTTTGTCCGCCAGGTATTCGGTATGCCCGGTAAACGGCACGCCGGCATCGTTGATCGTGCTCTTTTGCAGCGGCGCCGTCACGATCGCATCGAACCAGCGCTGCTGCGCGCCTTCGATCGCGATATCCAAGGTCTGCAATACATAACGCCCGTTTCGCGCATCCAGTTTTCCTGCCACTACCGGCTCCGCCAACGGGCAATCGATCACCGCGATCCGGTCGGCCGGAAAACGCGGCAAGCCGCTGTTGCGCATTGCCTGCAGCGACAACGCAACCGGCCTGATCGAGGGATCGATGCCGGCGGCGCTCATCGCCAGGAATGCGGCGTCGCCCACCAGCACGCAGTTGACGGTTTCGCGCATCTGCCATGCGGCTTTCAGCGCGATCTCGGGGCCGATACCGGCAGGCTCGCCGCAGGTAATGGCAATCGTGGGCCGGATGCTCACAGGCGGCAAGACAAAAAAGAGAGGGGCATGTTATTTATCGTCGAGCCGGTATTCGACATAGGCGCGATCGCGCAACTGGCGCAGCCAGTCCTCGGTCGCTTCTTCCAGCTTGCGGTCGCGGATGATCTGGCGTGCGATCAGACGCTGGCGCTCTTTCGACACGTCGTCCTTCTTGCGCTCCAGCACCTGGATCAGATGAACGCCGAACGGCGACTCGACCGGTTCGCTGACCTGCCCTGCCTGCAAACCATCCATCGCGCGTTCAAACTCCGGCACGGTATCGCCAGGATAAACCCAGCCGAGGTCGCCGCCCTTGGAGGCCGACAGATCGTTGGAATACAATTTTGCCAGGTCTTCGAACGTGGCGGCCTTGTTGTCGAGGCGCTCTTTCAGTTCGGTCAGTTTGCGCCGCGCGTCGGCCGCCGTCACTACCTGATTTACCTTGATCAGGATATGGCGGGCATGCGTCTGCTGCACCGTGGCGGATGCAGCGGCACTGGTCCTCATCACGCTCGGCGTGCGCTGGCCGATCACCTTCAGGATATGGAAGCCGTTCGCGCTTTTCAGCAGGTCGGACACATCGCCTTGTTTCAAATTCGCGACCGCTTCCACGAAGAGCTGCGGCAGGCGGTCCTGACTGCGCCATCCGAGTTCGCCGCCCTTCAATGCATCGACCGAGTCGGAATAGGTCGCCGCCAGTTTGGCGAAGTCGCCACCGGCTCTCACTTGCTTCAACACATCCTCTGCACGCCGCCGGCGCGCCGCGATCTGTTCCGCCGATGCGTTTTCCGGAATGCGCACCAGGATCTGCGCCAGATTGACTTCCTGTTGCGCTTGCGTGGCCGCGGATTCAAGCCCGATGTAATTATCGACTTCCGATTCGGCGATCTGGATCTTGTTGTCGACTTCGCGTTCGCGCACGCGCTGCATGATGATTTGCTCGCGGATTTCTTCGCGGAAGCGAGCAAAAGGCGTGCCTTCACGCTCCAGTTGATTGCGGAAATCCTGCACCGACATCTTGTTTTGTTCGGCAATGCGGGCCACCGCGCGATCGAGCATGATGTCGTCGACGCGGATGCCCATCTCCTGCGCCAGTTGCAATTGCGCGCGATCGACGATCAGCCGCTCCAGCAACTGCTTTTGCAATTCCGCCTGAGGCGGCAAGGCCACACCCTGGCTCTTCATCCGGCTTTCGACCAGACGCATGCGCTCATTCAATTCAAAGCGGGTAATGACTTCGTTGTTGACCACCGCGACGATAGAGTCCGCCAACTGGACGCGTGCTTGCGTACCAGCTGCCGACAGATTGGGAGCGAGCTTGAGCTTGGTCTCCCCCAACTGGGCGCGCGCTTGCGCACCGGCCGCAGGCTTCCGGCTGTCGGTGGCCTTGGCTTGCGACCGGGCGTCGGGCGTTGCACTCAGCGTCGCACACAACAGGATTGCCGCAAGCGTCAGGCGTTGAGTCGGAGTCTCTGCGGCAGACATGGTGGAAAAAATGTTCATGGGTTAACGTGACTTGTGAGGGTTGCGTTGATCAGGTCAATCAAGGTTGATTGATAAGTTGGTAGCCCGGAATACTGGTGCGCAGCGCATCCAGCGGATTGGAGCCCAGGCGGGTCAATCCATTTAACTCAAGCTGAAAAAAAATGGCCGATGTCGCTTTTGCAGTTGCGGTTGGAATGCGCTGGCCGACAATGCGGAAAACCCAGCAATCGGCTTTATATTCCGTCCCCAGCAACCCTTCCACAATTTTGCGGTCGGGCAGCGAATAGTTTACCCGTCCGACGCCGTACCAGCGGCTTGCAATCGGCCACTGCGCCGAAGTATCGAACTGTTCGAGATTGTTGGGCAAGTCGCGCCGATATTGCACATTGAGGATGCGCTTTGGCCCGGGCTGCCAGCGCATGCCGAAATTGGCGCGGTTGAGAGTGCGCATGCTTTCGCTGTACTGCATGTTGCCTTCCGCGCTCAAGGCGGCGGTAAGCTGGCCCCATGCGGAGATCAGCAAGTCGGAACGGGTCGTGCTGCTTGCCGTACCCAGGTTCACGCGCTGGTCGGAAAAATAAAAGCGCTGGCCCAGCGCAAAGCGCATGCGCTCGGCGCCGGTCGGCTCGATGTAGCGCGACACCAGCGCCGCGGTGAGCTGGTCGGCGTCGCTGATGCGGTCGTGTCCGACAAAGCGATTTTCACTAAACAACTGCGCGAAACTCAAATCGGCTTCAGCGGTGTCGAAATTCGGAAACTGGCTCTGGTCGCGGTACGGCGTGCGCACATAAAACAAGCGCGGCTCCAGCGTCTGTATCATGTCCTGCCCGAGCGCGCGCGTATCGCGCTCGAACACCAGGCCGCTGTCGACCGAGACGGTCGGCACGGTGCGCAACGGCGTCGATGGCGTACCCGGCGCCGTGTTCGCGAGCGTGTATTTCGTCAGATCGAACGATACTTTCGGCGTGACGAAATAGCCGGGGCGGATGATCGGATAGGACACTTTCGGATTGAACACGAAA
>CAMLDH010000085.1 GCA_946478765.1 uncultured Oxalobacteraceae bacterium
GATCTCGGCATACGAGATCAGCGAATACGCTTCCCGCGTAAAGTAGCCGATGCCGAACTGACCCGAGATCATCTCGGCTGCAATCAGTGACACCCACGCCACGCCCATGCCGACCGCCAGTCCGGTAAAGATGTGCGGCAAGGCGCCCGGTACCACCACATACAGCAGCAGACTCGGTTCGCGTGTGCCGAGACAACGCGCGGCCCGCAACAGCACATCGTCGATTTCTTCGACGCCCTGTATCGTATTCAACAGGATCGGGAAGAAGGCGCCGAGAAAGGTAATGAATACGATGCTGACTTCATTGCTCGGCCACAGCATGATCGCCATTGGCACCCATGCAATCGCGGGAATCGGGCGGAACACTTCCAGCGCCGGCAAACTGAAATAACGCACTAGCCGGTAACGCCCGATCATCACACCCAGCAGCACGCCCAACACGGCAGCAGCGAAAAATCCGAGCAGGATGCGGCGTACGCTGACGCCGATGTTCTGGATGAATTTCGACGACTGCGTGACTTCGAGAATCTTGTCGAACACATCGCCCGGCGTCGGTATGTTGGTAAAGCGAACGTAAAAATCGACGCGATACTTCGTGGCCAGATACCAGACCAGCAATACGCTGCCGATCGATAATGCGCCCAGCAGGTACATCACCAGATTGTTGCGTATCCATGCGGTCAGCGCAGCCGATGGGGGCACCGTGTTCGTCGCCGGCTTGTGCCGTTCAATTTCAACACTGTTTGCAGCATTGCCGCCGGTCGGGACAACGTGCGCCGGCAAGTCGACGATGGAATGCAGCGCCGATGCACTGGCACCGGAAGGTGCGATGCGGGGCGCGGAAAGTTTGGCGGTTCTCATGATTACCTCTTGGCAGCGGTGAGTGCTTCGGCGTAGGTGACCACTTTGCCGTTCGCTTTTTCTGCGTAGCTTTCGGCATCCTTTTTCAGCAGGAACGGCACGATATCCACGCCGGACGGATGAGCGGCAGAAACCGAATAAAATGCCTTGTCGGCAAATAACTTGATGCCAAGCGATTTATCGTACAGATAGGCGACTGCCACTTTCTTGCCATCGTCCTGGTATTTTCTGATGCCCAGCAGCGTGCATTTCGGCGAACTGGCCGGCACGATCTGGCCGCCGTCCAGCCAGATTTGCCCGGCTTCCTTCGGTCGCGTTACCGTCGTATTGCAGAGCGGGTCCTTGCCCTGCACTTCATAGTTCGACAGCGTCTGTTTCTGTGCCTCATAGTCGAGGCCGCGCTCCTTGAACGCCTGCCGTACATAGGTCTCGTTGACCCACGACTCGACGTTGAATTGCTTGACCCGATTCATCTTATGCAGCACGCCGAATGCGGCCTTGATGGTGTCGAGCCAGCGCGGCTTGATCGACGGATCCAGCGTATGGATGCCGCCCGGACCGAGGAAAATATAGGCCACTTCCTTATCGATCCTGGTCCACTCCTGGATTTTTTCAGCGGCGAGTTTCGGGTCCTTGCGTACCCAGTCGTTCGCTTCCATCAATGCCTTGATGTAGGCGACCACCACTTCCGGATACTGGCTAGCGAAATCCTTGCGCACGACCACACCGTGAAAGGTCGGCACCTTGGTCTGCGCGCCGTCGAATATCTTGCGCGCAAACCCCCGGTTCGGCAGCAGCTCGGCAAACGGCACGAAGTCCGCATGGGCGTCGATCTTTTTTTCCTGCAGATTGGTGGTGCCGACCTCGGGCGTCTGGCTGACCAGGTTCCAATAGCTGTCGGTCCAGCCCCGTTCCTGCATTGCCTGCAGCACCATGCCGTGTGCGGCTGATCCGAACGGCACGGAGATTGTTTTGCCCTTGAGATCGGCCAACGCGTAATAAGGGCTGTCCTTGTGCACCACAATGCCGTTGCCGGCACCGAACGCGTTGTACGCGATGATCGCCACCAGTTGTGTTTCATTGCCCGTGGTCTGCTGGCCGGTCGCGCCGTTGACCAGCAGCGGATAGTCGCCCATCATGCCGATTTGCAGCTTGTTGGCGATCATGCCGTTGGTGACGGGCGGGCCGGAAGTGAAGTTTTGCCAATCGAGTTTGAAGTCGATATTGCTGTATTTTCCGGTCTTTGGAAGGTGCTTTTCCAGCAGCTTCAATTCCTTGATGACGATGCCGCCGGTGACGGTGTTGGTGGTGGTATTTTGGATGCCGATACCGATGGTCACGACTTCCTTTGAATGTGCAGCTGGAATCTGCCACAGCGACAGCATGAGGAGGAGACCTCCGGCGCGGCGGATCGATGAAAGCAGGGTGGCCACGTTCAATTTAACGACGTGTGTCATGCCGCACCTCCGCAGCCCATCTGGATGCTGGCCAGCGCCAGCTTCGCCAGTTTTCGCACATCCGGATCGCTATCGCCGAGCGCTTGCTCCAGATAGGTGATGGCGCGGGTGTCGGCGATCTCGCCCAATGCGATGACGGCTTCCTTGCGCAGGTTGCTGATCGGATGTTGCAGCACATCGCACAGCGAAGGGACCGCGGCTTTCGCTTTCAATTTGCCGAGGCTGCGCGCGGATTTCAGGCGCACTTGCCAGTATTCGTCGTCCATCGCCTTCACCAGATCTGGAATGCCGAGCGTCAAACCAAGCTTGCCGATGGTTGACGCGGCTTCCTCCCGCACCTGCCACGCCGGATCGGACAAGGTACGGCTCAGCGCCGGCTGCACGCTAACGGCAGAAGCGTATCCCAATGCACCGACCGCTGCACGCCGCACTTCCGGTTCGCGGTCGTTGGCTGCGACATTGGCGATGGCGCCGATGGCTTGCGGCTTCTTCAGATAGCCCAGTACGCCAACCGCTTCGCGCCTTACGCCATCGTTCTCATCCGTTAGCGCATTCATCGCCGGTTCGAATGCGGCACTGACACGCAACGCCTTGATCGCGCGGAAAGCGGCGGCGCGCACGTCCGCCTCTGTGTCGGCCAGATACGGCAGCAGCTGCGGTGCGCAAGCCGGGTTCTTCAGTTCCGCCAGTGTCTGCGCGGTGGCGGAA
Source organism: uncultured Oxalobacteraceae bacterium (assembly GCA_946478765.1). The sequence goes on from CAMLDH010000085.1 coordinate 3,027, forward strand.
CGAACCTCGAAATCGCTGTCCTTGAGCAGCGGCGCCAGCGCCTGCAGCACATCGAATTCTTCCCATCCCTCGGCCGCCCTGGCAGCTTCCAGCCGAACGCCGGGATCGGCATCGCCCAGCGCAGCGATCAGCAGCGGCACGATATCGTCCTCTTCGTCGGAATACGGCAGATCGATCACCGCGACGCGCCGTACACCGGGATCGGCGCTGCGCAGGCGCTCATGCAAACTGTTTGCAATCATGAAGCCGCTCCTTAACGTACGAGGTAGGGAATGTTGACGTGCACCGCGCCGGTCGGGCAGTCCTTCTCGCACGGCATGCAATACCAGCATTCGTCGAATTTCATGAACGCCTTGTTCTTGACCAGATCGATGGCCAGTACGTCGAGCGGGCACACATCGACGCAAACGGTGCAGCCCTTGTCTGCAATGCATTTGGCTTCATCGACAACGACGGGGGCCTGGGTGCGGGTGATGGCAATAGTCATGATTCTCTTATTGGTTATGCAGCGGTGGTCTGGGCGGCGACACGCAGGCGCTGGTACGCAGCTTTTTCATGCTCGTTGAGCTCGACGATGTACGGCTCGATTGCGCGCTTGCGGAACGCCATGCTGCCGTCGGCCGCGCGCTTGACATTGGTGTGGCAGAACCAGTTGTCGTCATCCTTCTCGGGATGGTCGACGCACAGGTGGTACAGACCCCAGCGGCTTTCGGTGCGAAACAGCGATGCACGTGCCGCCAGTTCCGCGCAGTCGCGGATCGTATGCGCTTCCATTGCGCGCATCAGTTCGTGCGGATTGTCGGCGCTCACGTCATTCAAGTCTTCCTTGATTTCATCGAAGCGCTGCAATCCGATTTCCATCTTGCGGGTGACCTTTGGCGGTTGCAGGTAATCGTTGACGATGCGGCGTGTCTTGTATTCGACCTGGAACGGCGTCAACCCTTCGCTGCGCGCCAGCGGTGCGGCAATACGCGCCCGTTCCACTTCCACCATGTCGCGGTCGACGACCGGTGCGCCGATGCCGGACACGTAGTTCGCCGCGTTTTCGCCGCAAAACTTTCCATACACAAAAGCGCCGAGCATATAGTTGTGCGGAATGCTGGCGCAGTCGCCTGCGGCGTACAGGCCGGGAATCGACGCTTCCCCCTTTTCATTAGTCCAGATGCCGGACGCGCTATGACCGCTGCAAAATCCGATTTCAGAGATATGCATCTCGATCGATTTCTGCCGGTAATCGGTGCCGCGCCGTTCATGGAAACGGCCCCGGCTCGGACGTTCATTGGTATGCAGAATGTGTTCGATTTCGGAAATGGTTTCTTCCGCCAAGTGGTCGAGCTTCAGGAACACCGGACCTTTGCCGCCTTCGAGTTCATTGAAGAACTCCAGCATCATCTGCCCGCTCCAGTAGTCGCATTCGATGAAGCGCTCGCCGGCCGCATTCGCGGTATAACCGCCGAACGGGCCGGTGACATATGCGCACGCGGGACCGTTGTAATCCTTGATCAGCGGATTGACCTGGAAGCATTCCAGGTTGGTAAGATCGGCGCCCGCGTGGTAAGCCATCACGTGGCCCTCGCCGCAATTGGTCGGGTTCTCGTAGGTGCCCCACAGATAACCGGAGGCCGGCAGGCCGAGGCGGCCGGCAGCGCCGGTACACAGCACCACCGCTTTTGCCTTGATCACGTAAAAATCCGCGGTACGGCAGTCGAACCCCATCACGCCGGTGATCTCGCCGGTTGGACCGGTCAGCAGGCGCGTGACCACCACGCGGTTGGTGATGGCCACGCGAGCGCGTTTCAATTGCCGATACAGTACGCGCTTCATGTGATGACCTTCCGGCATCGGCAACACATAACTGCCCAGATGATGCACCTTGCGCACCGCGTAATCGCCGGTCTCGTCCTTTTCAAACTTGATGCCCCAGCGATCCAGCTCTTCGATCATCGAAAAGCTGTTGCACGCATAGGCATAAACGCCTTTCTGATCGACGATGCCGTCGTTGGCCACGGTGATTTCCTTGGTGTATTGCTCCGGTGTCGCGTGGCCGGGTATCACTGCATTGTTCAAGCCATCCATGCCCATCGAAATGGCGCCGCTACGCTTGACGTTCGCCTTGTCCAGCAACAGCACCCGCAGATTCGGATTGCTTTCCTTGGCCTTGACCGCGGCCATCGGCCCGCCGGTGCCGCCGCCGACGATGACGATGTCGTACTCCAGTTCGATCGTATTCATTTCCGCCTTTTAATAAAAAATGTGGAGCATCCAACAAAACAGCGTAACTACATGACAGGTAAAAACGAACGAATTGTTTCGCAATTCCTTATGCGCGTTATGCATATGCCTGCCTTGATTGCCGGCATCAACGCCGTGCAGCGATTCGGCAAAACGACGGTGACGCAAGGAAAGGCTGCAGGCGACGGACATGTCGTGTTTGCGTTTGCTCAAAAAAGCAAGCCAAAACGTGGCGCATGATGAATTCGTCACTTCTGCCGAACAGGCCGTACATCGCGCACCGAGCGGCAAAGATACCCATGGCAATGGAGGTCAAGATGAAACGTCATTGGCGATATATCCTGGCAGTTCCCGTCTTGGCAGTCTTGGTTCTCCAGGCAGGTTACTACTTCAGCCAGTCTCTGGCGGCCGATCCAGGCAAGGACGGGCAACCGAACACCGAACTCGACAGGCAAATCGAACAGAACGCACAGCGGTCGATTAGAGAAGGACGGCAAATCTTCCGTTTCGATACCTTCGGCGATGAGGCGTTCTGGGGCGATACCATCAAGCTGCATCAAGCGATCCAGGGTGCACGCTTTGGCGGCGTCGGCCCGGGCGTGAGCCCTAAAACTGCGCTGGATGTCGGACTGAAAGTGGACGCCGATGCGCTTCCTCCGGCCCTCACCGAAAGCCTCAAGAAAGGCCAGGTCGATCTGAATGATCCGGCCAATACGCTTGCGCTGCTCAAGGCGAACGCGGTGGTCGGCGTGACCGGGATTTTCGACGCGAGCGGGCATCTGCGATCGATGGGAATACAGTGCGCGCTGTGCCACTCCACGGTCGACAATTCGCTCGCACCAGGGATCGGCCATCGACTCGATGGTTGGGCCAATCGGGATCTGAACGTCGGTGCGATCATCAATCTTTCGCCCGATCTCAGCGCCGTGGCGAAATTGCTCAATATGAGCGAAGAGGCCGTGCGCGTCGTGCTTGCGGCCTGGGGACCGGGAAAATTCGACGCCGAACTGCTACTGGACGGCAAAGGCTTCCGGCCGGACGGGAAAACTGCGGCGACACTCCTCCCGCCGGCATTCGGCCTGGCAGGCGTGAACCAGCATACATGGACAGGGTGGGGTTCCGTGCCGCATTGGAATGCGTTTGTCGCCAATCTGGCAATGCATGGCAAGGGCACCTTCTACGACCCGCGTCTGAATGATCCTGCGAAATTTCCCGTGGCGGCCCGCAATGGCTTCGGCAACGTGCGCAATGATCCTGATTTATTCAGCGCCAAATCGCCGGCCCTGCATCTCTATCAGCTTGCCATTCCCGCGCCGCCCCCGCCGGCGGGCAGCTTCGACCAGAACGCAGCGCTGCGCGGCAAACAATTGTTCGACAATAAGGCGAAGTGCGCCACCTGCCATGTTGCGCCGGCTTTCACCGAGCCGGGCTGGAACATGCATACCGCGCAAGAAATCGGCATCGACGATTTCCAGGCGAGCCGGGCGCCCGATAACCGATACCGTACGGCGCCGCTGAAAGGATTGTGGACCCATACCAAGGGCGGCTTTTATCATGACGGACGTTTTCCAGCCCTGCGCGATGTCGTCAACCACTACGATGCCCATTTCAGCTTAAGCCTGTCGGAGCAAGAAAAGGTCGATTTGGTCGAATACTTGAAGTCGCTTTAAAACGCAAGACATCATCAAAGCCGTACGTTGTACACCGGCAGAGTACGCGTGGGTGCGCACAATGGCGCTGTCGATGGCCGCTGAGTCACGTGGGGGAGGGCGGTTTCAGAAAACAAGTAAGAATCTATTTGGCCAAACTGCTGATAATCTCGCTGGCAATCTCGCTGGCCAGGTATTCAACTGCTTGTGATTCATTCTCACGAAGCGCTTTCCAGCCGTCTACGTATGAAATTCGGTCAAAGCGCCTTGTTGCGCAAGCGCAGCGCATTCGTGATCACCGACACCGAACTCAGGCTCATCGCCGCGCTCGCGATCATCGGGCTCAATAACAGCCCAAGCCACGGATAAAGCACACCGGCCGCGATCGGCACACCCAGAAAATTGTAAATGAAGGCGAAGAACAGGTTTTGCCGGATGTTTTTCATCGTGTGCCGGCTCAAGAGCCGCGCCTTCGCGATGCCGCGCAAATCGCCCTTGACCAGCACGATGCGCGCACTGTTCATTGCGACTAATGAGGTAGGCTGTGACTGATAAAGTGCTAAAATTTCCTACACGTGATAACACTTCGCCAGCGGGTGGCGGGGGATCGGAGCCACCAATGGAATTGATAGAACGCGTTGCACATCTTGAAACTGACATGCGAGACGTTAGGGATAGGCTTGCGCGAGTTGAAATAAAGTTGGATGCATTCGCAACGAAAGCCGATTTAAGTGCGGCTGAGTCTAAGCTTGCAACGACTATCTATCAATCCATCAATGCGCAGACATGGAAGCTAGTCACCTTTGTTTGTAGCTTCGGCACGGTGCTGGTTGGTGCAACTTATTACATCGCCACGCATGTCCCAAAATAGCAAGCGCAAGAAAAGCTAACCGAACTTCTTCAGTTCAAACAAGGCCCCGGACTCGCATGGCGCGATCTGGGGCTTTTCTTTGGAGCCTGTCCGGGCTGAATTCATAAACGGCGGCGTCCGGTTGCGGGATGCCCATGCGCACCATGACCGGGCGCATGTTCATCTGGTAGGCGCGGTACTCGGCTTCCATGGCTGACAGGCGCAGGATTTCCGGCACCCACCACGGCATTTTTTCCGAATAGTCGAGATAGTTGCGAACCGTTCGTTCCGACCGGCGCAGGCGCTTGGCGATGTCGCGCACGGTGCGGCCTTGCATGTAAAATCGGAGGTCATTGGGGTTGCCGTAACGCAGATTCGGGTATTTCAAGTCATTCTCCACGGAAACAATAGTTACTTCTTGAAACTGGTGATGGGAAGCGGGCTGGCCGGATTCACAATTTCGCATAATTTATATTATGTCAAATCGTCGCAGGAAATTACGCGCAGTATTGGCATGGTTTGACGTCCGGCGAACTAAATGTGGTCAATTAGTGGAAGTAAATCTGGAACTCGCCGGATGAAATGAACTAAAAGTGAGGCAGTCCACCTTCGAAACCTAGGTCCTGCCTATTCCGCGGCGCGTTCGGCGATCGATGTGACCAATTCATCGTGCCGCTCGATATCCGATTTGTGGAGATAAGTTGCGGTCGTCGACAAGTTGGCGTGGCCGGCGTTGTCCTGGAGTGTTTTCAAAGCCACCCCATTATTTGCGTGCTTCGTCAGCATCGTGTGCCGGAGCCAGTGAGCTGAGGCATTCCGCAGGGCCGCCGCCGAATCGCCATCTCCATCCTTGTCTGCCAAGTTAGCGGCCATCGCAAACAGTCCTTTCATCGAATCGGCCGCAGCTTCATCCGTTACGCCCACCAACGCCTTCCCGCGACTGTTGAGGATCAACGGCGTACCATCGTCCCTGACGGTCGTAGCCGAAAGCCCGAATGCCGAGCGGTAAGCCTTGTACGCATTGAGCATTTCGGGGGCTACCGGTAGCCGACGCGGCTTGTTGCCTTTTCCAACCACATCAAGCCACCAGCGCCCATCTTCCTCTACGTATAGCGCCCCCATTCTCCCTGCAGCCAGTTCGGATAGCCTGGCACCGGTCGTCAGGAACGCGACAAAAAGGAAGCAATCGCGCGCCTTGGCGCGATCAGCTGCCGGCGTCCCGCCGGGCAAACCTCGGATCGCCTTGTAGATCCATTCAACGGCACGGCCGCCGAGGTATCGTGTAACCCGTGCTTCCCGATTGGTCTTTACATTTTTCACTAGGCTGCCTGCATTGCGGGCCAGGTACCCGGCATTGGTGGCAAAGGTCATGAGCGACTTCACGACGCGAAACGCTTGGCGTACGCTAGGCTCGGACAGCGGACCGGAGAATGGCCGCCACCGCGGGTCTTGTCGTGGCCAACGGGTCGGCGAGATCCACTGTTCGGCCGGCTGCGGATCCCGTAGCCAGTCTTTATATGCAACCAGGTCTTCGACTCGAAGATTGGCCAATGTGAACTGGTGAGACTGACACCAGAGTAAAAACCGGCCAAGCTCGGTCTTTGTGCTCTTCAACGATTTGAGTTGGGCTGCCTGCGATGCACTCGCTGCAGAAGGGAAAAAGCCCTCGATCGGATTGGTTCGTGAATGGACAATTGCCGCCACTGGGGCCAAGAAAGGCAGCGACGGCGACGTTCAGCGTGACATTTCGCTTTGGTACGCTGATCTTCTGAAGCTGAAGCGGACGCAGTCGGTCGGAGCATTGCCTGATCCTGTTGCCGCCCTCACCCGCGATCTTTGGCAACTGTCTGTCGATTGTGCAAATGATCAGCTTGCCGCAGAGAGGCAGTCGTTGGAGCGTGAGAAAAATGAGGCAAATAAGATGGTTGAGCTGGCTCGCGCGGAGGCGGTGGCCGCCGTTGCCTTGACTGCGCAGCTGAAATCCGCCGTCGCGATCGCGAACGAAACGATCGCGGGCCGAGACGAAACCATAAAGAGGCTGGAAGCTTCTTTGGTTCAATGCCAGGCCGTTCTGCTGGCAAAAGAGGAGCGCATCGAGAGCTTGAGCGCAGAACTTGCGCGCAAAGCGGAAGAGCATGCTGCAGGGATGGTGGAACGAGACGGACTGCGTAAGCACGCCCTCCTCCAAATTGACCAGGCCAGGGGCGAGGCGCGGCACTGGAAGTCGGAATTTGAACGCGTTGACCAGGAGAATAAGTCGACGGTCGAACTGCTGCGCCAAAAGGCCTCGAGCTTGTCAAACGAGTTGGCTGGTGCGCTCGGCCGGTTAGGCGCAACGGAGGATTCTTTAAGGGCAGCGACACAACGAACGCAGGTTTTGGAGAAGGAACTGGCTCTGACCTTCACCGCATCAGGTACTGGAGTTAATCCATCCAGGAAGCGCATACAAGGGGGCAATTCTGTCCGCTCATTAGTCCCGCGAAGAAAGCTCAGGTGACAGCGACGGCTTCGGCTATACCTAAGGCAACGCTGATTAAGTCCACCGCTTCATAGATCATGCGTTAAAAGCTGAAGAGAAAACAAACCTGGCAGGCAAGGATGAAACAACAAGCTCTGGCAATGGCCGCCGATCAAGGCGCCGGATTTGAACAGCATCGCAAACCGACCCGGCGCGATGTGTTCGCAGAACCGACTCGAATCCTACCACCAGTTACGCTCGGCGATCGCGCAGGTCGGCGGCAAGAAGGAACTGACAGGAAGGACCGACATCGAGATCGAAATCAGCAACCAATGCGCGCGCTTGGTCGCCAACGCGATTGTCTTCTACAACTCGGCGATCCTGTCGCGGCTGCTGAAGAAGTACCAGGCCAGCGGCAACGAGAAGGCGTTGGCACTGATCAAGTTGATTTCGCCGGTGGCATGGCGGCACGTGCACTTGAATGGGCGCTACGGTTTCCGCGATGGCGGGCAGGCTATCGATTTGGACGCGGTCATCCAAGGGTTGGACTTGGGGTGAGACTGTGAGGAGCAATCGTGATGGCCTCCTTCAACGACTACCGCGGCAAAGCGGCGATCCAAGTTTCCAACTCAAGATCGGTTACCTTGGCACCTGTGTCGGAAAAAATTTGCTGGGCATGCGCCCCCTTGGAAAGCTCAACATAACTGTTCCATTGCACCCCAAACCGCAGATTCAGACCCATTCGCCAATGGGTTCTCAAACAATTCCGTTTTTTGCAGCAAGTATTTCCTCCATGCGACGATACAGCAGCCTGGGCGAGACTGGTTTATGCAGTAGCGGTATGCCCGAAGCGTTCGCTTCGCTGAGCCTGTCCGGCGCAGTATCACCGGTAATGAGCAGCGCCGGTATCTCGGCGCCGCATTGCGCGCGCAACGCGGCGATCGCTTGCGCGCCATTGCGTTGCTCGCGCAAGCGATAATCGCAGAGAATCATATCCGGCCGATGTGCGCGCGCCGACGCCAGCGCATCCTCGATCGATTCGACCGTCTCGACTTCGCAGCCCCAATCGCGCAACAGATGCAGCATGCCGGCACGCACCGCGTCTTCATCGTCGACCACCAGTACACGAGCATGAAGCCTGCCCGCCAAGGACGGCGCGCCGTTACAGGCATCGTCTTTGACTGTCGCGACATCGGCGATTGGCAATGCCAAGCGGAATACGCTGCCGCGCCCGGGTGTGGACCGCAAGGACAAGTCGTGTCCCAGGGTTTTCGCCAAACCGCCGGCGATCGCCAAACCCAGGCCCAAGCCTTTGCGGCGGTCCCGTTCGGGATTGCCAAGTTGATGGAATTCACGAAATATTTCTTGATGCTGATCCGGAGCGATGCCGATGCCGGTATCCCATATTTCCACGGCTATGTGATCGCTGCGCCTGCGGCAGGCCAGCAATATACCGCCTTCCTCGGTATAGCGGATCGCGTTCGACATCAGATTGCGCACGATCAGATCGACCAGCGCCGGATCGGAATGCACGGCCGCAACGGTGTCGCGTGAACGGTAGAGCAAGTCTTTGGCATTGGCTTGCGGCGCCAGATTGTTTTCAATCTTGTTCAACAAAGGCTGCAAATGGAATGGGCGCGGATTCGCTTCGATCACGCCGGCCTCGATACGCGAAAAATCGAGCAGGGTATCGAGCATTTCAGCCGAAGCAGTCGCCGCCGAACGCACGCTGGCCAATATCTCGCGCTGAGAAACGTTCAGTTCACTGCGCGCCAGCACTTCCAGGAACAAGCCTTGCGCATGGATCGGCTGGCGCAAATCATGGCTGGCCGCCGCCAGGAAACGGGATTTGGCGAGTGTCGCCGACTCGGCTACATCCTTCTGGTCGGAAAGCCGTTGCTTGGCCTCCTCAGCCCGTTGCATCGCGCTTTGCAGTTCCAGCGTCCGGTCTGCCACCAGACGTTCCAGATTGAGATTGACTTCAAGCATGCTGTCGCGTCCTTCCTGCAATTTGGACGCCATGAGGTTGAAGCCTTGTTCCAGTTCCGCCAGTTCGCCGCCGGAGTTCGCCGCAATTCGAGTATCCAGTTTGCCCTGCGCCATGAGATTGACCCCTCCCAACAGCCTGGACAAGGGGGCGGCGATGCTGCGGCTCATTTGCAATGCCAGCGCGGAAGCGATTACGGTGCCGAACAGGCCGATCATGATGCTGATCAGGATGAAGGCATTCTTGGTGCGCTCGCTGGCGGCGGTGCTCAGCTCCAAGTAGACAAATCCCAGTACTTTTGGGGCCAGCGGTTTGGTATCGGTTTCCTGCGACAACAGGTCGAAATTGTCGTTCCCGGATTTTCCCTGACGGATCGCGGCTCCGAAAATGAGCGAACCGCGCTCGCCCGGCACGATCTCGCCCGCGCGCGCGGCCGCCGCCTGCGTGACGCTCAGGACGCTCGGCTTGCCGCCATATGCCATGCCGCCGTTGTCCGCACTGCGCACGCTGGCCGCCATTGCGTCATCCTCCTTCAGCACCGCATCGATCA
>CAMLDH010000086.1 GCA_946478765.1 uncultured Oxalobacteraceae bacterium
TGCACCGCCGCCAGTGCCACTGCGCCGGTCAGGTAGTGCTGCGCATCGGATGCCGCTTCTTCACCGAAGCGCCGGTGCATCAGCGCCGATTCGCGTCCTTGCGGCGACACCAGTTTGACGGCGCCCTCGATCAGCAGGTAAACATGATCGGCCGCGGCGCCGGCTTGATAGATGGTTTCACCCGCCGCGAAGCAGCGTGTCGCGATTTGCGGCAGCATCCGCGCCAGGCTCTGGTAATTGCTGCTGCCGAATACCTCGTCGCGCAGCAGATGGTCGATGGCGCCGCTGTCGTCAGTCATGGGCATCCGCCATTGCGGGGCCGCGCGCGATCCTGGCGCGCGCGTCGGCGATCGCCAGCAGCACGCTATGCGGCAATTGAGGGTTGCCGAGCGTCGCGCCGGCCATGCGCGCCAAGGCGTCGGCCTTGATCGCCGCCAGCCTCGCCAGCAGATCGTCAATTGCATCCGCCGCCGGGGCGCCGCGCGCCGCCAACTGGTCGAACGCCTTTTCCAGCGCGGCCACCTGACCCAGATGCTCCACGAAGGCAGCGTCATTCGTGGGCGCTTGCTCCGGTTCGGCGGGCACGCCGAGGAACCACTTGACCACCACCAGCACAGTGGAGGCGATCGACAGCAACAGGCCGAACAGCGCCTGGAGCTGGTCCAGCGTTTCGCGGGAAAACGGCGGATTCTTCCTGGCGATGAACATCTTGGTGCCTTCCGACAGTTCGAAGCCGGAAGGCGCGGTCAACAGGTTCTCGTCCATCTTCATTTTCAGGTGCACTTCCAGCGACGGGCTGAACAGGCTGTCGAGCACCTTGAAAATCGCGCGCGGCTCGACCTTGTCGCTGGCCACCAGGTGCAGGTTGACGCCGATAGTCTTGATGTCGCTGGCCGGCACCGGGGGACTCACGTTGTACATGTAGGCCAGGATCTTGCTGTCGGCCACCCAGCCCAGGCGCAGCGCAAGCGAAGCGGGAAACGGGATTTCGAGCAGGCGGAAGCCGCGCTGCTTGACCAGGTAGTCGGCTACGTCGGATGGCGCAAACGATGTGATGATGACCGCATCGGGCAGCTTGTCGGCGCGCATCGACAGCAGATCCTCCGACGCGATATTGGATTCGACGTAATCGATGCCTTCGGTCAGACCGGAGAATTCCAGCACCTGCCTGGCGATCACGCGCGTGCCGCCCATCTTGCTGCCGAGATTGACCAGCTTGCCGCGCAGGCCGCCGATCTCCTTGATGTCCGGCCGCACCAGCACATGCAGCAGTTCCGGCGCAACCGTGGCCACATGCACCACATGCGGATAGCTGTTTTCCAGTCCGCCCTGGATGAATGCCAGATCGAGCTTGCCGGCATCGATCAGCGCCAATGCTTCCTGCGATCCTCCGACCGGCCGCACGTCGAGCGACACGCCGTGGCTGGCGGCTTCTTCCTGCAGGCTTTTCGCCAGGTAGTGGCGATTGCTCACGATATCGCCGCCGCTGATGGTGAGCGCATAATGCCGCGGCATCACGTCGTACGCGAAATAGGCGACCACGCAGAGCAGCGCCAGCAGCAGGCCCACCGCGAGCAGCTTGCGCACCAGAGCATTGCGCTGCAGTCTTGCCAGGAACTGGGAAAGGATCTTTTCGGCTTCATTGGCCATGCGCTGCTCTTTCGCTGTTGATTTTTAGTGCGTCGGCGTGCCTCAGCACACCGGCACCAGACGCTGCTGCTCGACGATTTTCTGGCCTGCAGGGCTGCGTGCAAATGCGACGAACTCGGCGGCCGCGCCCTGCCGTTCGCCGTGCAGCACCAGGTACAGCGACTGGGTGTACGGATAACGGCCCGACAGCACCGATGCGCGTGTCGCGATCACGCCATCGACGCCGATATGCACGATGCCGGATAGCCCGCTGCGGTCTTTCAGCGACACATAGCCGATCGCGAACGGATCGGCCGCCACCTGTTCGGTCAGCTTCTCCGTATTCTCCATTTCGCGCGCATTCACCGCGATATCGTCGCCGCCCAGCACCACCTCCTCGACGAACTGGCGCGAGGTCGAGCCGCGCCTGCGCGAGATCACGCGCACCGGAGCGTCGGGGCCGCCGACCTGCTTCCAGTTGCCGATGGCGCCGGCGAGCAGCGCGCGCACCTGCTCGCGCGACAGCGAGGAGATCGGCGACTTGCTGTTGACGATGAGGGTGATGTCGTTGCGCGCGACCAGGAAGTTGCGGGTCTGCAGATCGTCTTCCGCCACCAGGAGGTCGCGCTCCATTGCCGCCACATCGAGCGCGCCGCGCTTGAGCGCGATCAGCCCCGGCAGCGAACCGCCTTTTTCCACCACGATGTCCACCAGCGGATGGGTTTTCGCAAATTCCGCGGCCAGCGCCCGGTTTAAATCAAACATGGTGCGCGACCCGGCGATCAGCAGCGGCATGCGTTTCGCCCTGACGCGCAAAGGCCATGGAAAGTCGTCGGCGCGCGCAGCGCCGGCGTCGAACACGGAGGCGCACAGCGCGGCCAAGAAATGGCGTCGATTCATCGATACGCTCCCATCAATCCAGAGATTCCACGGTGACGATGCCGGCAAAGCGGTTGCGCTTGTTCGGTATGGAAAAATAGTGGACGAAATCGCGCGCCGCCGCCGACGGCCGGTCGGTCGTGACCAGCATCAACGGCGAACGCAACGGATAGCGGCCGTCGAGCACGGTTTCGGTGCTGGCGGCGACATCATTGATGCGCAACATCTTGACGCTGGGATCGGCGCCGCCGAAGGCGACGAAGCTGATCGCCAGCGGGTCGGCGGCCACGCGCCTGACCCGTTCCCCGGTGGCGAGCACGATGCCTTTCGCAGTGTAGGGACCGTCGTCGCCGAGGATCGCTTCCTTCCACGCTTCGGTGATGCCGCCCGATGGCGGACCGACAAACACCTTGATCGGCGCGCTCTTGCCGCCGGCATCCTTCCAGTTGACGATGCGGCCGGTGAAGATATGCTTCAACTGGCCGGTGGTGAGGCTGTCGAGCGGATTGGACGCATGGACGATCGGAACGATCGCGTTATAGGCAGCAGTCACGCTGACCAGCTTGATGCCGCGCCGGGTCATTTCACGTTCGAGCTCGAGCGGCAACGGGCCGCTGACCAAGCCGACATCCGCGGTGCCGTCCAGCACGGATTTATAGCCGTGCGCGGTACCGCCGGCGCTGACCGCCACCGTGGCGCCGGGGTGCTCCGTCATGTAGGTCTCGGCGACGCGCTGCGCCATCGGCAGCAAGGTGGTGGAGCCGCGCACATGGACCGCTTGCGAGGCGTCGCCGCCGGCCGCACCGGCGGCGGGAACGAGCAATAAGGCGCTGATGGCCAACGCGGCGCTGAACAGATATGTCGACATGAACCTCAAACGCCCCCCAGCGGCGAAGCCTGAATTATTGCCCGATTGTAACGGTTGGCGCTTGCTGCGTAAATGCGCGCCGTGATTCCCGCAATCTTTTCGGAATCCGGCCATTCGAGAACGAGGCACGGGGAGCAGATGCGGACACGTCTTGCCTCGCGCGAGGTGAACGATTGTTAGATGGAACCATTTCCTTCGTACCGCCACTCATCGGCCCTGATGCCGCGAAGGGTTGACGTTATCTTTTTTTTATGCGTGAGCCATAGAGAAGACGATCAGTCGCGGAATGTATTTTTTGGAGAAATTATTGTGCGTGCAAGCATTGGCAGTATGTCAGGCAAATTTTCATATGGAGATGACTCGCTGAGCTCATCGAGTGTAGGTGGGCGTGTAAAAGAATCGGATGCGCCGAGCAGGCGGGCACTTGCTCATGACGCTCCAAACACAAAACCGTTACCACTCCAAAATGGGAAAGAATTGATGCCGTCCTTGGCACGCCAAAACAATGCCGCTTCTTCCTCCCACTCCACGGCGCGGTGGTACATCGATGAAAAAAAGAACGTCAATTTACGGCGCCTCGTCAAGCAGGTAAAGAACGGCAACTTTGCCGTTCCCATAGCCCCTCATATCCTGTTGGCGGATGCTACTAAAAACAACATGCAGCAAACGCTGAGGGCGTACCAGGAATTCGATAGCCTGCTCAATGACAAGACAGGCGCCAAGAATGCACCGCGATTGCATTTATACAATAGCGTGAAACAGATGTTGGGAGGGTCTGCGCCTCCTAAGACGTTCTGGTGGTCGCGCCAGGAGTGCGATTACGATAACGAGTATTTTGGAGCGGAGGAGAAAATTCCGAACCAGTTTTGGGGTGATATCGTCGCACCGAATGCGCAAAAATTGAGTGATGCAGAGGTGACATGCGAGAGTTTAGCTTTGAAGCTAGATCCCTTCTTTGTTGAACAGACCGCCAAACTCATAAACAAAGGTTCCGCTGAGAGGTCGGAAGCATTCGACGAGCTCAATCATGCCATTTGGAATGGCAATTATCCGAGCAAAAAGGAGGACGTGCTAAAGAATCCGCAGAAATTTATTGCCGAAAGCTATAACGCCATCAGTCTTGCTCTGGGGTGTGTCGGCACTCACATCAGCATTCTCAACCGGCAAATAAGACAACGTGGTGATCCGCTGACGAACGAGGATCGGCAGCAAATTCAAATGACCGATACCGCTTATAGGAGTACCTGCAGGGTAATGGACGGGCTCTATCGGATAGTGCCAGGAAATGAATCTGCTTCCAAGATGTCGGATGCGGAGGGAAGAATGGTCGTCGTATCGAACCGGGTAGCCGACCTGAGTAAACCGCAGGCAGGAGGACTAGCCATCGCATTGGGTGACGTCCTGAACAATACCCCTGCATTGTGGTTTGGCTCGAGCGGCAAGCCGAGCGGTAAGCCGAGGGGCGAACCGGGCTCGAACAGCATCAAAACGCAACTGTTTGGCAAAACGACGCTCGCAACAGTCAAGCTAAACTGGCAACAGTACAAAGAATACTATGATGGTTATGCGAATTCGGTCCTTTGGCCAATCTTCCATGGGCTAGTGGGGTTGGCGGAGACGTCGAATCCAGAGTACTTCGAGAGCTATATGGAGGTCAACAAGATATTTGCAGCCCAGTTGTTCCCTCTACTGAGGGACGATGATGTCCTGTGGATTCACGATTACCACCTTATTCCGCTCGCGCAAGAACTGCGCGCACTGGGCTGCAGGCAGCGGATGGGCTTCTTCAACCATATCCCGATGCCATCGCCTGACGCCTTCAAGGAAATCCCCCAGCACAGGCAATTGATGGAAGCCCTGTTCTCGAATGACATTATCGGTATGCAGACCGCCAAGGACGTGGAAAATCTTCGCCTGTACGTGGAGCAGGAGGGTGTCGGGAAGCGGCTTGACAGCCCTCTCGTACAGGCTTTCGGTAGGAAAGCCAGCGTGAAGCATTTCCCTATCGGCATCGACGTCGAGAAAATCGACAAAATCCTGGAAAGCGCCCCAGGCCCCAAGCGCAACGGGCGAACCATCCTGAAGAAAATAGTCGAGAAATTCCTGGGACGCACCCCAAACCCCGCGCTCAACGAGCAAACCATCCTGAAGCAAATACACGACGAATCCGGCAAGCGCAAGCTCATCCTCGGCATTGATCGACTGGACTATACGAAGGGCATTCCCCTGCGCCTTGAAGCCTTTCGCAAGTTGCTTACGGACCATCCCGAGTTGCAAGGAACGGTCACCTTTGTCCAGATCGCAGCGCCGTCACGGACAGATGTGCCGGCCTATAGCGAGCTGAGCAGGAAGACCAATGAACTGGTGAATGAAATCAACGAGGAGTTTAAAACGGAGACGTGGAAACCTGTGCTGTACTTCAACCAGCCGGTGAGCAACAAATCTTTGCCCAAGCTTTATCGTCAAAGCCAAGTGGGCATGGTGACGCCTGTGGCCGACGGAATGAACCTCGTGGCCAAGGAATACATCGCCGCGCAAGATCCGAAAAACCCGGGCGTTCTGGTACTGTCTACGGGAGCGGGGGCTGCGTCTCAACTCAGTGAAGCGCTTTTGGTTCCGCCCAACGATTGCCCCGCCACCGCCGAGGCATGCGAAAGAGCGGTGAACATGCCGCTGGAGGAGCGCCAAGAGAGATATGACTCGCTCATAGACAATGTGAGAAAAAATGGCGTGAGGGGGTGGCAAAAAGATTTCACGAAGTATCTTCTTGGTCCTCTGCCCGAGGTGCCCAAAAAGCAGTAACTGGGACGGCTTCCACCGCAAGCTGCGCCCCGGACGATAGTGCCTCATCTCAAGCGCTCTCTCGAAGAAAGTGAGTAAAGCTCATCGAACTTTATTAACCTCAGTTCTGGATAAGGAAGTTTCAGAAAGCGCAAAAGCAATCGACTGTCCTGATTTTTCTGGAATGGCATTTGGCATCGGCTACCGATCATGCGCTTTTTGTTGTAAAGCCTTCGCTCCCATCAAATCGGCCTCATGTTCCAGTCCCTGGTCGTCATTGACCGGGATTCCCTCCTTCATTTGCATCGTCGGCTTCACGCGTCCTTGCGCCTGCTGCACCACGTGCCAAGCCTCATGCGGCAGGTGTTTCTCCTGCCCCGGCCCCACATGGATGTCACTGCCTTGCGCGTAAGCCAATGCATTCAGTTGCGCTGGTTGCGACGAGTTGTAATGCACTTTTACATTGTCCATCGACATGCCGGACAGGGATTCGATGCCCGACTTGAGTTGGTCGGGAAGGCCGGTGTTGTTGGGTTTGGGCGCGGCTTGTTGGTCCAGTTGCACCGGGGCTTCCGAGGCGAATTTGGGTTGCAAAGCATGCTCGTCGTTCACTGTCGGCCGCTGGGCCGTTTCGAACTTGCCTTGAACCGGCGCGACTCCCGTGTTTTCTTGCTGTTGATCTACGCGGCCGCCCAGATTTTCCAGCTGCATGCGCTGCGCAACCATGCGCGGGCTGTTGTTGATTCCTGCGTTGAATGCGCGTTGCGCGACGACCAAGGGACTTTGCGCGACCATGTCCGCCATTTTGCGTTGGGCCGTTGCAGATTCTCGGGAATCAATGATGCGTGTCCGCTCGCCTGCGATGGGCGCTTCGCGCGTTGCCGCACTTTGGCGTTGATGCTGCTGCACTGACGGCGTTGTTGTCTGCTGTTTCATTGGAACTCCCCTTTTAACTAATGCATCGCATATCGATGTGCGAGATAGGTAGTTCAGGTACGTCTTGACGGATGAAGGCGCGTTATTCGAAGCAAGCCCGTTCAGCACTGACTACTTCATATCACTGACTACTTCAATTAATGTCTTTCCGCTTTACTTGGCTAAAGCTGCATTGAAGAATGCAAGCAGGACGGACATAAGATATCACGTCTCCATAGCACGTCTCCATAGCCCGGATTTTCTGTCGTCACGACGTCTTTTGCGATGATATGTACAAATAGAGACGCATTGGTTTTCTTGGTGCGCTCAAATATATCCCTGGCTTGTTGGTACGCCTCCACCGCCGATTTATACCGCTGGCTCAGGATTATTCGGATACGGCGCGCAAAAAATTTTGCCATTGCTCGTCTTGCGTGTTTTTCACAAAACCCAGCGCATTTTCTATTGATGAAAAAAAACGTTTCAAATTGTATCAATCTGTATCAATCCGGAACTAAATTACATTGCGACATCTCTTACAACCATACTATTTTTCCTATAGGGAATTATCGAGAATGGCGTATACAGAAAAATCATTTTAGGAAACTTGGAATTTTTTAGAGATGCAATCGACCTCGCACGGGAATTTTTTTATAGGTGGTACGGGGGATTTGTTTATCAAAAATTGCATAGGCCCAACGAAAAAGAAGGAAGGTAGTAATACCAATCCTCTCCCTCATAACATGACATTACATCGCGTCTTTTCGTTGCATTTTTTTCTGGGGCTGGGGGCAGCGACTTGCTTGCCCGCGTTTGCCGCGTCGGATGACGTATTTCGTCCTTACGTAGGCTATTCGTTTGTCCATGAGGACAACGTATTGGGCGTCCCGGACGGCGTCGCTCCGAGCGGCGAAAAACACGCCGACACTTCGCGCCATGCAGAGGCCGGACTCATCTTCAACAAGCGTGTCAATCAGCAGGTCTTATCTGCCAAGCTCGATTTTTCCCATATCACTTATGAGCGCCTGGGGGCGCTCGACAATGACAGCAAGGATCTCCTTGCCAATTGGAACTGGCATGTCGGCAATCATGTCGAAGGCAATCTAGGCGCAAGCTATGTGCAGGCACTGACGCCGTTTGTGAACTTCCACAGTCAGGAGCGCAACCTGCGCACGCAGCAGCGGGAGTTCTTCGACGGCGCGTGGCGGCTCCATCCGAGTTGGCGCTTGCGCGCCGGATTTTCCCACGACAAACTCAGTTACGATCTCGCTTCGCAACAGGTCGGCAACCGTAACGAGGATACGTCTGAATTGGGCGTCGACTACCTGGCCCCTAGCGGCAGTACGATCGGCGTGCAGTTGCGTCACACGCGCGGCGATCTCCCGAATCCGCAGCAGATCGACTCGCTGGTAGTGGACAATAGTTACGATCAAAACGAGATCAAGGCCAAGGTCAACTGGCTAGCGACAGGAAAAACGCAACTGCAATTTTTGGGTGGATACGTGCGACGCAAGCACGACTTTTTTCCGGTGCGTGATTATAGCGGCCTGAATGCACGCGTGATCGCGAACTGGCAGCCGACAGGCAAGATTGGGGTGACGCTCAGCGGCTGGCGCGAGATTGGCGCGCTCGATGATCTCACTGCCAGCTATACGCTCAATCAAGGCGTGAGCGTCGGGTCCACATGGGACATGACGGTCAAGCTTCGGCTGGAAGGCCAACTCAAGCATGAGACGAGCGACTATAGCGGCACTGCTGCATTCGCCTCGCTGCTGTCAGCGGATCGCAAGGATACATTTCGCACTGCATCGCTCAAGCTTATTTACCGTCCTACCGACCACCTTCAACTGGCAGCCTTGCTTTACCGTAAAAACAGGGATTCCACTCTTGACGGCTTGAACACTCCGAACAGCGGCATGACGCTCAGTTCGCGTTACGAATTCTGAATCCATGCAGATCACGACCGTCAGCGACATTCCGGTGCTATCGTTTATCAAGCGCTTGCTTGATCCGCTCGTTATTCTGAGCACGCTGTACTTGTTGATCCTGACGCAAAACGAACAGTTTTCCGGCAACTATCTGGTGCTGGCGATTATCGCTTTTTTTATTTCGTCGTACGTTCACGAGCAGATCAATTCTTACCGCAACTGGCGCCGTGGCAAGCTGCTGGCATTCGCGGGCGATATTTTTTTCGGTTGGATCATCTTCGTTGCGATCCTGATTTTTATCGGGTATGCCACCGGATTTTCTTATAAATATTCCGATCGTGTCATCCTGTCCTGGTTCATCGTTACGCCATTCGCACTGTTGGCGAGCCATCTGGCATTGCGCACCATCGCTTTCGACTTGCGCAGGGGCGGGGAAATTCGTTCGGTGGTAATCGTCGGCGCCAACGAGGCCGGATTGAAACTTGCCGAGCGCATCGCCGAATATCCTCACATGTTCATGGACATGCGCGGTTTTTTTGACGACCGAGCGCAAACGCGTCTTCCGGCGGGACTCGACAGGCCACTGCTCGGCCGCATGGCGGACATCGCCGGCTATGTCCGCGAACACAATATCAATATGATTTTTATCAGTCAGCCGATGTCGGCGCAGCCGCGCGTACGCCAACTGCTTGATGAGTTACAAGACACGACCGCTTCAATTTACTTCCTGCCGGATATCTACATCTTCGATTTGATGCAGGCGCGCTTCGATGAGGTAGGCGGCATGCCGGTGGTGGCAATTTGCGAGACCCCATTTACCGGCATCAATAGCCTGGTCAAGCGTTTGACTGACATCGTGTTTGCCACGCTGATCCAATTGTTGTTGGCGCCTGTCATGTTGTCGATCGCGTTGGCGGTCAAATTGACCTCGCCCGGCCCGATTATCTTCAAGCAACGGCGCTATGGCTTGAACGGTGAAGAAATCATCGTCTATAAGTTCCGCTCCATGGCCGTATGCGAGGATGGCGCGAACGTGCCCCAAGCCAAAAAAAATGACCAGCGGATAACCAGGCTCGGTGCTTTTCTGCGCCGCACTTCACTCGACGAATTGCCGCAATTCATCAATGTATTGCAAGGCCGGATGAGTATCGTCGGCCCGCGGCCGCATGCGGTAGCGCACAACGAGCAGTACCGCGGATTGATCAAGGGCTACATGCTGCGTCATAAGGTCAAACCCGGCATTACCGGATGGGCTCAAGTGAACGGATTGCGCGGCGAAACCGATACGTTGGACAAGATGGCGGCGCGCATTGAATACGATCTGGATTATCTGCGCAGCTGGTCGATATCGCTCGATCTATGGATCATCTTGCGCACCGTGAGGGTGGTGTTAGGGAGAGACAATGCCTATTGATTTGAACCATGTTGTGAATTTCTCGTGGTAATCGTAGTGAAACCAGAAAGGAGGGTGCGCTTGCGCACCAATGCCGCGGTGGATCGCAATGGTGCGCAAGCGCACCCTACTCCTTTCTATTTTTCACGACACAAATAATTTTGCGTGATTGCTTAGGCGTTGCAGCAGTCTTGGAAAAAAACGGAAAGGGATTGCAATGAAAAAACAGCGATTGTTATTGGCTGCACTGATCTTCAGCGTTTCCGGTTGGGTGAGCGCCAGCGTGCCGATTATCAAGTTGGTTGAATCCGAGAAAGCCGAGGTGAATTTCTATTCGCTACTTGCTTTAAATAGCTATTTTTTCGGAAACAAGAATAGCAATAAACCAGCCGGAACCAGTGCTGACAATGGCCTGCGCGATCTGCAGTCCGCGCCTGTTTCGCCTAGGGCATTGGGTGTTTTCTCCGGTCTCTTGACGCAAGTGGGAAATATGTCAACCTTGACCAATCACTTGGTCGGCGCCGGGTCATTCTCGTCTTACGCCAGCAAGGCGTTGTCACCCTCATCCACCCTTGCGCCAGTGTCGGATGTCGGCCCCCGCAGTGTAGAACTGCGCGGCAACGTGATGGTTGCTTCGCCTCCAGCGCCCAAGGTTTGGACCGTTCTGTTGCTTGCCCTTGGCTGCGTGATTTATCAAGGACGTCGTCGGCAACGTCCCCGCTTTTTAGAAAAGTAGAGGGATTTACATTTTAATTTTTCGAAAAATGCGCCCCTGCCTCAAGAACAGGATTACTCACTTTCTTGCTTCACAAAAGCAAGTATGGTTCGGCGTTCTCGCGTCGGTTGCCATAGTGAGTCTGTCTGCCTGCGGCAAGCAGGCAAGTACGGAGGATCAAGCTGGACATGCGTTGCCGCTAGCGAGGGTCAATGATGTCGAAATCATCATGCTGCAAACTGCCGATGATTTGGCGCCTGCCGAAGGCCGGCCAATCGCCACGAAAGAGGCGGTAAACAAGAACATGCTGGAGATGTTGATCGACCGCCAGTTGCTGCGGGAAGAGGCCATACGCAACAAGCTCGACCGTGATCCTCAAGTGCTGCAAGCGATTGATCACGCCAAGACGCAGATCCTGGCCCAAGCCTATCTGCAAAGCAAGTTCGCCAGCACGGATACGCCTTCCAAGGCCGAGGTTGATGCTTATTTTCAGGCGCACCCCGAGTTATTCACCCAACGCAAGGTGTTCTATATGAAGGAATTGGTGATCGCCACCAAAGATTTCAGCATGCAACTCAATGCAAGACTTAATTCCGCCGATTCGATCGAGGAAGTGGCGGCCTGGCTCGACCAGAATCATGTGCACTATGAACAAACCCAATTGTCGCGCAGCACTGCGGATCTTGCGCCGGAAATGATCATGAAGCTGCAAACGATGCGTAAGAATCAATTGTTCGTCATCAAGGCAGGGGAGTACACCATGCTGGACGCGATCGATGACGTAAGGCTCAGTCCTGTTGCTGCAGAAGTGGCTGCCCCGCAAATTGAACATTATCTGCGCAACAAAAAACATAAGGAAATAAGCGATAGGGAACTTGGACGGCTGCGCGCATCGGCCAAGATCGAATATTTCAACAAAACACAATTCACTTCAGCGACCCCGCCAGCAGCCAAGATGACCGATGCGCCTGCGGCGATCGAAATCGCACACGGCATGACAGGATTCAAGTAGCGCGGTCTATGCGTGTTCGCGGTGATCAACTGAATATCGACTAAAAATGGGGGAATAAAAAAAATGAAAAAAATCATGATGGGCTTATTGGCATTGATGATCAGCGCCTGGAGCGCTGGCGCCGAAGATGTTTTGCTCGGCCCGAGCGATGTATTGAAAATTTCCGTGTATGGCAATCCTGACCTGTCACTTGAGACCAAAGTGAGCCAAAGCGGCAGCATCACCTTTCCACTGGTGGGCGAGGTGAATGTCGGTGGCCTTGCCACTTCGGCGGCCGAACGGAAGATCGCCGGCTTGCTCATGAGCGGCGGCTTTGTTCTCAAGCCGCAGGTCAATATTCTGGTCACTTCGCAGCAGAGTCAACTCGTCTCGGTTCTTGGCCAGGTTGCCAAACCAGGGCGCTATCCGATAGATGGCAGGCACAGCCTGATCGATATTCTGGCGCTTGCCGGCGGCGTCATGCCGGAAGGCGGCGATACGGTTTACCTGATTCGCAACCGCAACGGCCAGAGCAAAAAAGAAGTGATCGACCTGATTGACATAGT
>CAMLDH010000087.1 GCA_946478765.1 uncultured Oxalobacteraceae bacterium
GTCTCGCGGCAGGCGGGCGCATTGCAGCGTTGCCCCTCGTTTGTGTAGCCCGCTACACGGCACTCGGGGCGGTGGAGCGGGGAATTCATGCGACATGTCGCATGCCCGCGTAACGGTGCTCCCTTGCAAGGGAGCACTCCTTCCTTGCACAGGAACATCGCCTTGCAAGGCGATGCCGTTACGCAGGCGGATCGCATGCGATCCGAATTCCCTGCTTCACCATCCCGTCTGCCACGTCCAAATCGGGAAGTTATTCCGTGCACGTTCCTTATTCTGCCCTCAGCGTTACAGCAACACCATATTGTCACGATGGATGAGTTCCGGCTCTTCCACGAATCCCAGAATCGACAGAATCTCCGACGATGGGCGACGCACGATGCGGCGCGCTTCGGAACTGGAATAATTGGTTATGCCGCGCGCAATCGCGCGACCTGCTGCATCGGTGCAGGTAATGACGTCGCCGCGGCCGAATTCTCCCGACACTTCAGTCACGCCGATCGGCAGCAATGACTTGCCCTCAGTGGTCAGCTTTT
Source organism: uncultured Oxalobacteraceae bacterium (assembly GCA_946478765.1). The sequence continues at coordinate 534 of CAMLDH010000087.1, forward strand.
GCACCGCGCCCGCATCCAGCATCACCTTGCCAGCCGTTTGCAGATGATCCGCCATCCATTGTTTGCGTGCCGTCAATTGCGCAGTTTGCGCAGTCAATTGCGTGCCGATCGCTTCGCCGCGTGCCAGACGCGTCAATACCTCGTCTTCACGGCCCCAGGCGATGACGGTATGCGCGCCGGACGTGGCGGCACGCTTGGCCGCTAGAATCTTGGTCAGCATGCCGCCGCGGCCGATGCCGGTGCCAGTGCCGCCCGCCATTGCTTCCAGTTTCAAGTCGCCCGCTTTCGCTTCATGCACGAATTGCGCGTTCGGATCCCGGCGCGGATCGGCGGTGAACAATCCTCTTTGATCGGTCAGTATGATCAGCGCATCGCCTTCGATCAGGTTCGCGACCAAGGCGCCGAGCGTATCGTTATCGCCGAATTTGATTTCATCGGTGACCACGGTATCGTTTTCATTGATGATCGGCACGACCCCCAGGTTCAGCAGTGTAAACAGCGTCGAGCGCGCATTCAGATAGCGTTCGCGATCCGCCAGATCCGCATGCGTCAGCAGCACTTGCGCGGTGCGCAAATCATGCTGGCGGAAGCTGGTTTCGTATATTTGCGCAAGTCCCATCTGGCCGACGGCGGCACAGGCCTGCAACTCGTGAACGCCGGTCGGGCGTTTATCGAAACCCAGACGCTGCATGCCTTCGGCGATCGCGCCGGAACTGACCAGCACGACCTCCTTGCCCATCGTGCGCAGTTGCGCGATTTGTGCCGCCCATTTGGCAATGGCTGCATTGTCCAGACCCTTACCGTCGTTGGTGACGAGAGAGGAGCCGACTTTGACGATCAGGCGCCGGGCTTTTTGGATAACGGAATTCACAATTATTCGATAACCTTGAAGCGCGGATCATCCGGATCGATCGATACGATGCCGCGCACTTCCTCGGCCATCTGCGTTTCTTCGGCACGGTGTTCTTGCTGACGCTTTTCGGCCAGATAGTTATAAATTTCCGTGACCAGCTCTTCACAACCGTCGCGCGTCAATGCGGAAATTTCAAATACCGGACCTTTCCAGCCGAAGCGCTTGACGAAATCCTTTACGCGCTTCTTGCGCTCTTCCTCCGGCACCACGTCGAGCTTGTTCAGCACCAGCCAGCGCGGTTTCTCGAACAGCGACTCATCGTATTTTTTCAATTCCTTCACGATCGCCTTCGCCTCCTTGACCGGATCGACGGTATCTTCGAAGGGCGCAAGATCGACTATGTGCAGCAGCAAACCGGTACGCTGCAAGTGGCGCAAAAACTGCACGCCGAGGCCGGCGCCGTCCGCAGCGCCTTCGATCAAACCCGGAATGTCGGCGATCACGAAACTCTTTTCGTGGCTGACGCGCACCACACCCAAGTTCGGATGCAGAGTGGTAAATGGATAGTCGGCAATCTTCGGCCGCGCATTCGATACCGCGGTGATGAAGGTCGATTTGCCGGCGTTCGGCATGCCGAGCAAGCCGACATCCGCCAGCACTTTCAGCTCCAGCCGCAATTCGCGCCGTTCGCCCTCTTTGCCGTCGCTTTTCTGGCGCGGCGCACGGTTGGTCGAGGACTTGAAATGAATATTGCCCCAGCCGCCTTCGCCGCCTTTGGCCAGCAAGACCTGCTGCCCGTGCTCGGTCAGATCGGCCACGACTTCACCGTCATTCTGGTCGATGATCAGCGTGCCGACCGGCATGCGCAGCATGATGTCGTCCGCGCCCTTGCCGTAGCAATCGGCGCCGCGGCCATTCTCGCCGTTGCGCGCTTTATGCAGTTTGGAGTAACGGTAATCCACCAGCGTGTTGATGTTACGGTCGGCGATCGCCCAGATGCTGCCGCCCTTGCCGCCGTCACCACCGTCCGGTCCGCCGAACGGCCGGAATTTTTCACGGCAAAACGACGCAACGCCGTTGCCGCCATCGCCGGCAATGACTTCGATTTTTGCTTCGTCGATAAACTTCATATTTTATTTTTGCCGTTAAAAAAACCTACAATGAAAAACTGTAATACAAACTAAAAAGGCCCTACCTGTGGCAGAGCCTTTTGATTGAAGGCTTTCGCCTTACCTGCGATTCCGTTAGGTAATTACGCAGGTACTACCGTAACGATATGACGTTGCAATGCGCCTTTGGTGGCGAACTGCACTTTGCCATCGATCAGCGCAAACAGGGTGTGATCCTTGCCCATGCCGACGTTTTCGCCCGCATGCACTTTTGTGCCGCGTTGACGAATGATGATGCCGCCAGCGTTGATGGCTTGGCCACCGTATACTTTGACGCCCAGTCGTTTCGACTCGGAATCACGGCCGTTGCGCGTGGTGCCGCCGCCTTTTTTATGTGCCATTTCAGACTCCTTGGTATCTGGTTAGTTCGAACAACGATTAGCCGTTGATCGAAACGATTTGCAATTCGGTGTAATTTTGGCGATGACCTTGACGCTTCTGGTAATGCTTACGACGGCGCATCTTGAAAATTTTGACCTTATCGTGGCGACCTTGCGCCAATACCGTAGCCAGCACCGTGGCACCCTCGACCAGTGGCGCACCAAACTTGATGGTGTCACCAGCGCCCACTGCGAGCACTTGATCAATGGTGATTTCGGCGCCAATGTCTGCAGGTATCTGTTCTATTTTGAATTTTTCACCGACAACAACTTTATATTGTTTGCCGCCGGTTTTTATGACCGCGTACATGGAGAACCTCATCGAATAATTAAAAGACTTTTCTCTCGTCGAAACGCACCAAGCCAGCAGGTGGAATCCAGAAAACCTCCAACTATACATGGACTTAGGTTCCCGGTCAAAATCTATTATGCCCATTAAAAAGCGCTGCATACGGCACAACTGCACAATTCTGATCATGGCCCGGCGCCCCGGCCATCGTATAATTCAGTCAATTGATGATCTTTAGCAGGTTTTACCTTGTCTGCACTTACCAGTCACACCGCCCAACACACCATTAGCCAGCCAATTGCCGCCGACATGGAGGCCGTCAATACAGTGATTCGCCGTCAACTATATTCAGACGTCCCGCTGGTAAATCAAATTGCTGAATACATCATCAGCGCCGGCGGCAAGCGCATTCGCCCAGTCTTGGTGTTGCTAGTTGCCAACGCTTACGGTTATTGCGGCACCCATCATCATGAACTGGCTGCGGTAATCGAGTTTATTCATACCGCGACGCTCTTGCATGACGACGTGGTGGATGAATCCTCATTGCGGCGCGGACGTCAAACCGCCAATGCCTTGTTCGGCAATGCTGCATCGGTACTGGTCGGCGACTTCGTGTATTCCCGCGCGTTCCAGATGATGGTGGCGGTCAGCGACATGCGTGTGATGCGAATTTTGGCGGACGCAACCAACGTGATCGCCGAAGGCGAAGTACTGCAGTTGTTGAACATGCATGATCCGGATGTCTCCGAAGCGCGTTATTTGCAGGTCATTCGATCCAAGACGGCCAAGCTGTTTGAAGCCGCCGCGCAACTCGGCGCCTTGATTGCGGGTGCAACGGATGCGGCAATCGATGCCGCAGCCGAATACGGCCGGTCGCTCGGCACAGCATTTCAACTGGTGGACGATGTGCTCGATTACTCCGGCAATGCGGCCGACATCGGCAAGAACGTAGGGGACGATCTGCGCGAAGGAAAACCGACGCTGCCGCTGATTTATTTGATGGAAAACGGCTCGGCGGAGCAACGCACATTAGTACGCGCTTGCATCGAAAATGGCGACGAACAACACTTTGACGATATTCTTGCTGCGATCACAAGCTCCGGCGCGCTCGACTATACGAAGCGCAAAGCCGAAAAGGCGGCGCAGCGCGCGGCCGCGTCGATTGCTGGCCTGCCGGATAGTCAATTCAAGGATTCTTTGCTAGAATTATGCGCTTTCGCGGTCGATCGTAATCACTGAATGAGGCTGTCTCAGTCAGTAACAGGTGGCACCGCAATCGGGGTGTAGCTTAGCCTGGTAGAGCGCTACGTTCGGGACGTAGAGGCCGGAGGTTCGAATCCTCTCACCCCGACCAATCTTGCTTATGCAAACTTCTTTACGGTGACCCTTTGGATGCCGTGCCTTTATGGGCGCAAATTCTTGCGCTCTCCCTGTTAATATTGCTTTCGGCATTCTTCTCCATCTCGGAGACGGCGCTCATGGCGCTCAATCGCCATCGCATCAAACACCTGGCCAAACGCGGCAACAAGTTGGCGCAAATCACGCTGTGGCTACTTGATCGCACAGAAAGAGTGCTATCACTCATCCTGATTGCCAACACGCTCCTGAACGCCCTCGCCACCGGCCTTATTACGGCGATCGCGATTTCGACGTTTGGGAATAATGAACGGGTGATTACGATCGCAACCGGTGTGATCGCCTTCCTGCTGATCGTCTTTGCCGAAATCACACCCAAAGTGATCGGCGCCACCTACCCCGAGCGTATTGCGCTGCCCGCCAGCTTCATTTTGAAACCCTTGATGGCGCTGGCCAAACCAGTGATCTGGTTCGTCAACCTGTTTGTCTCCGGGCTGCTGAAAATTCTGCGCATTAAAGCCGGCAGTACTGCGCGCGACCATCGACTGTCACCCGAGGAATTGCGCTCGATGGTGTTGGAGGGCGGCAGTTTCATCCCGAAAAAGCACAAGAGCATCCTGCTCAATCTGTTCGACCTGGAAAAAATTTCAGTCGAGGATGTAATGACGCCGCGCGCACAAATCGAAGCGCTCAACCTGTCGGTGCCGGTGGAAGAAATCAAGAATCAACTGACGACCTGCTATCACAATAAACTGCCCGTGCATGAAGGGGAAATCAATCAGATTGTCGGTATTCTGCATGTCCGCAAAGCGGTTGCACTACTGAATCAGGAAGAAGAACTAACGGTCGATCATTTTCGCGAATTGCTGATTGCCCCCTATTTCATCCCGGAAGGCACGGACGTATTTACGCAGTTGCAGTATTTTCAGGAAAATCATGAGCGGCTCGGCATTATCGTCGACGAGTACGGTGAAGTGCAGGGTTTGGTGACACTGGAAGATATCATTGAGGAAATGATCGGGGAATTCACCACATCGATGCCGGGCGCGGCGCGCGCCGATGCGTTTGGCTGGGATGAAAACGGTGAATGCTTACTGGAAGGCACGACCACGTTACGCGATATCAACAAGCGGCTTGGGCTGAATTTTCCGCTCGACGGGCCGAAAACCTTGAATGGTCTGTTGCTTGAATTATTGCGCGACATTCCTGAAGCAAGCGTGAGCCTGAAAATCGAAAATTGCATTATTGAAATCGTGCAAGTGTTGAACCAGGCAATCAAGGTGGTGAAACTGCGGCGCCCTGATGCCGAACATTTGACGCCCGACAGGACGTAAAAATGGGTCAAATAACAATAACAAAAAATTAACATTCAGCCGTAATATCTTTACAAATCAGGTGCCTAGAGGCATTATCTAACGCTACCTAAATGTTTCTTGCCGCAATCTTTGGTGTAATGACAATATGGCTGCAGTCCTTCCCAATCCTGCTTCAGGCTCGTCAATATCCGGCCTTGCGCGCGCGTTGCTGCAGGCCGGCCGTTTGTCGGCGCAGCAGGTGGATGCACTGACCAAGCAAGCGATCACTGAAAAAGCCCCCTTTATCGACGTGCTGCTGCAAAACGGCGGCATCGATGCGCGTGCGCTTGCGATATTTTGCTCAGAAACATTCGGTTATCCGGCGCTGGATTTTTCGGCATTCAATATCAATGCGCTGCCGGAAAAAATTATCGATGCCAAGCTGATGCAAGGACAGCGTGTCATCGCATTATCCAAACGCGGCAACAAGATTTCGGTCGCCATTTCGGACCCGACCAATACCCAGGCACTGGACCAAATCAAATTTCAGACCGAATTGACGGTTGAGCCGGTCATCGTCGAGCATCCGGTACTGTTGCAACTGATAGAAAAGCTGGGCCAAAGCACGGAGCAAAACCTCAATGAATTGATTGGCGATAACCTCGAAGTCAATTTCGCCGAAGAAGACTTGGTGGCGCCAACCGACGCCGGCAGCAGTGATATCGATGATGCGCCGGTCGTCAAATTTCTGCAAAAAATACTGATAGATGCGATCAACATGGGCGCGTCGGACTTGCATTTCGAACCTTTCGAAAAGTTTTACCGGATCCGTTTCCGCGTCGACGGCATTTTGCGGGAAATTGCGCAACCGCCGCTTGCAATCAAGGAAAAACTGGCCTCCCGCATCAAGGTGATTTCGAAGCTCGACATCTCCGAAAAGCGCGTGCCGCAAGACGGCCGCATGAAACTGGTGATGTCGAAAACCCGCTCCATCGATTTCCGCGTCAGCACATTGCCGACCTTGTTTGGCGAAAAAATCGTGATGCGTATTCTGGATGCAACCCAGGCACAGATGGGCATCGAATCGCTGGGGTACGATCCGGACCAAAAAGAATTGTTGATGGAAGCAATTCAGCGCCCGTACGGCATGGTGCTGGTGACGGGCCCGACCGGTTCCGGCAAGACGGTATCGCTGTATACGTGCCTGAATATCCTGAACAAGCCGGGCATTAATATTTCGACCGCCGAAGATCCGGCCGAGATCAATTTACCCGGGGTCAACCAGGTCAATGTCAATGATCGCGCCGGCCTGAGTTTTCCGGTCGCATTGAAAGCCTTCCTGCGCCAGGATCCGGACATTATCATGGTCGGGGAGATACGCGACCTTGAGACCGCGGATATCGCGATCAAGGCCGCGCAAACCGGCCACATGGTGTTCTCGACCCTGCATACGAATGATGCGCCGGCGACGCTGACGCGATTGATGAACATGGGCGTTGCACCGTTCAATATCGCATCGTCGGTCATCATGATTACTGCGCAGCGTCTGGCGCGCCGCCTCTGCACCTGCAAACAGACATCGTCGATCCCGGATGAAACGCTGCTCGAAGCCGGCTTCGCTGAAGAGGATCTGGACGGCACCTGGCTCCCGTACAAGCCGGTCGGATGCGAGCGTTGCAGCGGCAGCGGCTATAAAGGCCGGGTCGGCATCTATCAAATCATGCCGATCACCGAAAACATCGAGCGCATCATCCTGGCCCATGGTACGGCGCTTGAAATCGAGGCGCAGGCCAAACTCGACGGGGTGAAATCCTTACGAGAATCGGGTTTGGTCAAGGTCAAAAAAGGCTTGACCAGCCTGGAAGAAGTCCTCGGCTGTACCAACGAATAATGAAGGAATGGCAGCATGGCAACCGCAACCAGCAAGGCATCGGCAAGCAACGCCACGAAGGAAACGATCTATGCCTGGGAAGGCAAGGACAAGACCGGCAAGACTGTCCGCGGCGAACTGCGCGCGCAAGGCGAAGCCATTGTCAATGTCACCTTGCGCCGCCAAGGCATTCTGGTCACGAAAGTGAAAAAGAAGTCATTTACCAGTAGCAAGAAAATCACCGATAAGGATATCTCGCTCTTCACGCGCCAGTTGGCGACAATGATGAAAGCCGGTGTGCCGCTTCTGCAATCTTTCGACATCGTCGCCAAAGGGCACGCGAATCCATCGGTGTCGAAACTGATCCAGGACATTCGCTCCGATGTGGAAACCGGCACCAGCCTGAATCAGGCATTCCGCAAATTTCCGCTGTACTTCGACGCCCTCTTCTGCAACCTGGTTGCCGCCGGTGAACAAGCAGGTATCTTGGAAGACTTGCTGACGCGTTTGGCGATCTACAAGGAAAAGACGCTCGCGATCAAAGGCAAAATCAAATCGGCGTTGTTTTATCCGGTGTCCATTCTGGCGGTTGCCTTTATCGTTACCGCAGTGATCATGATTTGGGTGGTGCCGGCATTCAAGGACGTATTCAAGAGTTTCGGCGCCGATTTACCGGCGCCGACCTTGTTCGTGATGGCAATATCCGATTTTTTCGTCAAAAACTGGTATCTGATTTTTGGGGGACTTTTTGCAGGGCTGTACTTTTTCTTCCAATCGTGGAAACGCTCGGAGAAAGTGCAGCGCTTCATGGATACAATTCTGCTGAAAGCCCCCATCTTCGGTGCAGTGATACGCAAGGCAACCATCGCACGCTGGACACGCACCTTGGCCACCATGTTTGCCGCCGGTGTACCACTGGTCGAATCGCTCGACTCGGTCGGCGGCGCATCGGGCAACTTCGTGTATCTGGATGCAACGAAAAAAATCCAGACCGAGGTCAGTACCGGCACCAGTCTCACCGTCGCGATGCAAAACGCCGACGTCTTTCCGAATATGGTGACGCAAATGGTATCGATCGGCGAGGAATCCGGTTCGCTCGACCAAATGCTGGGCAAGGTCGCCGACTTCTATGAAGCGGAAGTCGATGAAGCAGTGGAATCGCTGTCGAGCCTGATGGAACCGCTCATCATGGTGATTTTGGGTGTACTGATCGGCGGGCTCGTGATTGCGATGTATCTGCCAATCTTCAAACTAGGCGCTGTTGTCTGATGTTCGATTTACTCTTGTTTGCGCCACCCGGAAGCGTTTTCCCAACCGTAATTGCCGGGCTGTTTGGCCTGATGATCGGCAGTTTTCTCAATGTCGTCATCCATCGCTTGCCGAAAATGATGCAGCGCGAGTCCGACAATTATGTCGCGCATGAAAGCGGCAAACCGCTGCCGCATACCGACCGCTACAATCTGGTGGTGCCGCGCTCCGCATGCCCGCACTGTCAGCATCAAATCGCGGCATGGGAAAATGTGCCGGTCGTCAGTTATCTGCTCCTGAGAGGGAAATGCGTCAAATGCAAGGCGCCGATCTCGGCGCGTTACCCGGTTGTCGAAGTGTTGAGCGGCGCATTGTCTGCGCTGCTGGTCTGGCGCTTTGGCTCAGGAATGGCTGGACTGGCAACGCTTGTCTTTGCGTATCTGCTGATCGCAATGACCTTCATCGATGCCGATACACAATTGCTGCCGGACGATTTAACCTATCTGTTGCTCTGGTGCGGCTTGCTGGTCAACATCAACGGCACGTTCGTGGCGCTCAATGATGCAGTCATCGGTGCGGCGGCCGGCTACTCTTCCTTGTGGTTGATCTACTGGATCTTCAAGCTGGCAACCGGCAAGGAAGGCATGGGCTATGGCGATTTCAAACTGCTGGCGGCGCTCGGTGCGTGGCTCGGCTGGAAAATGCTGCCGGTGATCATTTTGCTGTCGTCACTGGTCGGTGCCGTGGTCGGCATTGCATTGATTGTGTTTGCCAAGCACGGACGCGACAAGCCGATTCCGTTCGGTCCCTATCTGGCGGCAGCCGGCATGTTTGCATTGCTGTACGGGAAACCGATTGTACAAAGCTATCTCGGGTACGCGCTATAACAAAATGGATGAAACCGCATCGGTTCGCGCGTCGCAAACAAGTCGATTTTCGATCGGCTTGACCGGCGGCATAGGATGCGGCAAGACCACTGTTGCGGACATGTTCGCCGCGCGCGGCGCCGCCGTGATCGATACCGATCGAATCGCGCACCAATTGACAGTGCCTGCGGGAGCGGCGATTCCCGCCATCCGAACCAGATTTGGCGATGCATTCATCACAGTGGACGGCGCGATGGATCGCGCCAAAATGCGCACCTTGGTATTTTCCGATCCGGTTGCCAAAACAGCGTTGGAATCAATCCTGCATCCATTGATACGCAGCGAGACCGAGCGTGCTGCAGTCCAAACGCCGGGCGACTATCTGCTGTTCGTGGTGCCGCTGCTGCTCGAGTCCGGCACATGGAAGCAACGGGTGACGCGAGTATTAGTGATCGACTGCCCGGAACAGTTGCAAATTGCGCGAGTGATGCGCCGCAGCGGGCTGACCGAGCCGCAGGTACGCGCCATCATGGCAGCGCAAGTATCGCGCGACGACAGACTCGCCGCAGCCGACGATGTGATCGTCAATGATGCAGATCCTGCGGCGTTGGCACCTCAAGTTGAACGTTTACATGTGCTGTATTGCGCGTTAGCGCGCGTTAATGGCACAAAAAGCCCGCAGGATTTGTAATTTCTTGCCGCTTCGTTCAGAATCACGTAACTATTGATAGGGCACGGTTAAATAGTGACTTAGCCATGCCAGATGAATACTGCACAGCTCAACTTTAAAGGGATGCCACTTTGATCGTTTACGAATACCCTTTCAACGAGCGTATTCGCACGTTGTTGCGGCTGGAAGACTTGTACGAAAAATTTTCGTACTTCCTGCATCAACAGCATCCGCAGCAGCACCATGTAGCCCTGTCGACGATTTTCGAAATGCTTGAAGTGGCCGGCCGTGCCGACCTCAAATCCGACCTGTTGCAGGAACTGGAGCGACAAAAGCAAACCCTGCTGGGCTTCAAATCCCATCCGAACGTGCAGGTCGACAGGCTCGACACCATCCTGGCCGATGTCGACCGGACCAGCGCAGCCTTGATGGCAGCGCAAGGCAAAACCGGGCAACATGTGCGCGACAATGAATGGCTGATGAGCATACGCGGCCGCACCATCATTCCGGGCGGCGCCTGCGAATTCGATTTGCCGTCCTACTATGCGTGGCAGCACCACCCCGCCGAACAACGTATTGCCGATGTGTCGAGCTGGTTTGCGCCGCTGGCGCCGCTGTTCGAGGCCATCGGCATGGTATTGCGCCTGCTGCGCGAATCGGGCCGCCCGGCTAAAATGATTGCGCAGGCCGGCAGCTATCAGCAGATGTTGCAGGGAAAGGTGTATCAGATGCTGCGTCTGACGATAGACGAAACGTTGGGTGTGATCCCGGAAATATCGGCCAACAAATATATGTTGTGGGTGCGCTTAACTTCGCAGGACGGGGACATGAAGCCGAAGTCTTACGAGGGCGATGTCCCGTTCGAACTCACTCTTTGTAACTTTTGAATTACCGGCATGAATTTCTGTCATGGGACCGCGCCTAGCCCGGCTCGGCGCGGCACTTTGTCCCCTCAACCAATGCATAAAATATGGCAACGATAGTCGATTGCCCTACCTGCGGCAAAAAAGTCGAATGGTCGGAAAAAAACAAATTTCGCCCATTCTGTTCCGAGCGATGCAAGCAAATCGATCTAGGGGCATGGGCCGAGGAAAAGTACGTCATTCCGGCCGTCAATCCTCCTGAAGAGTCTGACGACGACAGCATTTCCTCGCAGCAGTAGCAACATCGGCCTGCCGCGTCCCATCGAAAACGCGATTGCAATTCATGAGGAGGCAGGTATCCGATATTTGCGCAGCTTGCTGGCCATCATCGAATGCGAGGTCTTGAGCCGTGCCGCCAACTTGCGGCTGGATGGAAATTGCGGATATAGGCGTTCCAGCAATGCGCGCTCGAATACTGCAACGGATTTGTCCCAATCCTCGACCTCACGCGGCTCCGGCTCTTCCGTCATGATGCTGTATTCGGCCAGATCGAGGTCGGATGCATCGATGATCCGCTCATCGGACATCGTAGTCGCGCGAAACACCACATTCTGCAATTGCCGCACATTACCCGGCCAACGATTGCCAAGCAAGGCGGCGCTCGCCGCCGCATTGAGCCGGCAAATCGGCTTTTGCGCCTGGGCGCAGGCGCGCTCGATAAAATGCCGGGCTAGCAGCAGGATGTCATCGGACCGTACTCGTAATGGCGGCACTTCAAGGTTCAGCACGTTCAACCGATAATAAAGGTCTTCCCGGAACGTGCGTTCCGCCACCATCTTCGGCAGGTCGCGGTGCGTAGCACTGATGATGCGCACGTCGACTTTCATTTCACGCTCGCCGCCGATGCGGCGAAACTTCCCGTCATTCAAAAAACGCAGCAATTTTGCCTGCAGATACAGTGACATTTCGCCGATCTCGTCGAGGAACACGGTGCCGCCA
>CAMLDH010000088.1 GCA_946478765.1 uncultured Oxalobacteraceae bacterium
TCAGGTCGAGCGTGTATTTTTTGAGCGCTTCGCGCTGTCCTTCCGCATCCTGCGAGCTGACATTGGCGCCGCCGCGCACGGCCGTGATGGCTGCTTCCAGCGCCTTGCGGGCCAAGCCGAATTCACGCGCCAGCTTGCCGGCGTCGGACTTATCCTCGGTCAAGGCCAGCAGCGCCATTTCGCTGGAAATGAACTGGTCGCCATGCTTTTGCGCTTCCTTGTCCGCCAGATTCAGCAAGGATCCCAAATCGCGGCCGATCTGCACTTCGCCGCCGGTGCCGGTCACTTTCGGCAGCCGCTCCAGCGCGCTTTTCAACCCATTGCTCAAGCCGCCGATATTAACGCCTGCCCGCTGCAGCAGCGAGCGCGCGCTGCCGTCGTCCTGATTCAGCAATGCAATCAGCAGATGCACCGGCTCTATATATTGATTATCATTGCCGACCGCTTGGCTCTGGGCATCGGCCAAGGCTTCCTGCAATTTGGTTGTCAGTTTGTCGAGACGCATGATTACTCCCCAAAAAAATCACTCTGCCAACAAAATTGGGCCAAGTAACCACTTTTCAAGAAAGGATTTTGCTGTTGAGCCGCATTGACTATCCATTTTGTCCATTTTAAAAATGATTGTCATTTACCGACTCAACGCAGACTGAGATGGACCTGCATCAACTTCAACTCAGCTATCAGGCGGAAGACGACCGTATCCTGCTGCGCGTATCGTTCAAAGCAGACGATGGCAGGCTGCAGGAAATCCGCGCGTGGCTGACGCGCCGGCGGCAATTTCGATGCGCCGTTTGACGCGGAAATCCAGGGCTATCCAATTGGCGAGGCGCCGATCCTGGTGAGCGCAGCGCATTTCACGATGAACGTAAATCAACCGCTGCGGATCAATTCAGGGATGCGTGAAATTGGATGCAGGTGTAACAGGTAAGGAGCCAGGCGCCGCAACCAGTTTGCCATTCGGCTCAAGCACCTGAATGAAAATCTCGTTTTCCTTGATCATGCCCAACTCGTAGCGGGCACGTTCTTCGACCGCCCCGGTACCGTCTTTCAGGTCCTGCACTTCGGAATTGAGTTTGGCGTTGCGCGCTTTGAGTTCGTCGTTTTTCTTTTGCGCGGCGGTGACTTGCTTGTCCAGATCCCAGACGCGCAACCATCCGCCTTTACCCAGCCACAGAGGGTACTGGATCAACAGCAATAAGGCTGTGAGGCAGATGAGAATCAGGCGCATCGGGGCGTGTTCGGCTGAAAAACAATATTTTTCAGCCGAAGCTTCGGACTTACTTCAAGTTATAGAAAGCACTGCGGCCAGGATAGCTGGCGATATCACCCAGGTCTTCTTCGATGCGCAGCAACTGGTTGTACTTCGCCATGCGGTCCGAACGCGACATCGATCCGGTCTTGATCTGCAACGCATTCATCCCCACCGCGATATCGGCAATCGTCGCATCTTCCGTCTCACCCGACCGGTGCGAAATCACCGCGGTGTACCCCGCCCGTTTCGCCATCTCGATCGCTGCAAACGTCTCGGTCAAGGTGCCGATCTGGTTGATCTTGATCAGGATCGAATTGGCGATGTTCTTCTGGATCCCTTCCCGCAAAATCCTGGTGTTGGTCACGAACAGGTCGTCGCCCACCAGCTGGATTTTCTTGCCCAGCGCATTGGTTAGCGTCGCCCAGCCTTCCCAGTCGTTTTCCGCCATCCCGTCCTCGATCGAGATGATCGGGTACTTGTCGCACCAGGTCGCCAGCAGATTGGTGAAATCGCCCGATGACAGCGTCAGGCCTTCGCCATCGAGCTTGTATTTGCCATCCTTGTAAAATTCGCTAGCCGCGCAATCCAGGCCCAGCGCGATTTGCGTGCCCGGCTCGTAGCCGGCTTGCTCGATGGCCTGGAGGATGAGCTTGATGGCTGCTTCATGGTTGTCGACCGAGGGCGCGAAGCCGCCTTCATCGCCGACCGCTGTGGTCAGGTGCTTGTCGTGCAGGATTTTCTTGAGGGTATGAAACACTTCGGCGCCGTAGCGGATCGCTTCCTTGAAGCTCGGGGCGCCGACCGGGATGATCATGAATTCCTGGAGATCGAGGTTGTTATCGGCATGCGCGCCGCCGTTGATGACGTTCATCATCGGTACCGGCATTTGCATCGCGCCCGAGCCGCCGAAGTAGCGGTACAGCGGCAGGCCGGATTCTTCGGCAGCGGCCTTGGCCACGGCCATCGACACGGCCAAGGTGGCGTTGGCGCCGAGGCGGGCCTTGTTGTCGGTGCCGTCCAGGTCGATCAGGGTGCGGTCAAGGAAGGCTTGCTCGTTGGCGTCGAGGCCCATGATGGCTTCGGAGATTTCGGTATTGATGTTTTCACAGGCTTTGAGGACGCCCTTGCCGAAATAGCGGCTTTTGTCGCCGTCGCGCAATTCGATCGCTTCGCGCGAGCCGGTGGAGGCGCCGGAGGGGACGGCGGCGCGGCCCATGACGCCGGATTCGAGCAGCACGTCGCATTCGACGGTGGGATTGCCGCGTGAATCGATTATTTCGCGGCCGATAATGTCAACAATAGCACTCATTCATTTCTCCAAAATTAAGCAGATTCGTCTTCTAATTTGTTGCGAGACAGCGTCCTTTTCGCTATCAGCGACAGAGTCATTCGGCCCATTTCGGCGCGCGCCCCCCCTTGCTGACACTTCAAAGAGAACCTGCCCCGCAATAGTGAAAATTACGCGAAATTGGATTCCAGGAATCCCGATTTTTTCACGACGCGATCAATGTCCACCAAGGTTGCAAGCAATTCCTTGATGCGCATCAGCGGTACCGCATTCGGGCCGTCGGACTTGGCTTCGGCCGGATTCGGGTGTGTTTCCATGAACAGGCCGGAGATGCCGACCGCGACTGCCGCACGCGCCAGTACCGGGACGAACTCGCGCTGGCCGCCGGACGATGTGCCCTGCCCGCCCGGCAGTTGCACCGAATGGGTCGCATCGAACACGACCGGGCAACCGGTCTCGCGCATGATTGCCAGCGAGCGCATGTCGGACACCAGATTGTTGTAGCCGAAGGATGCACCGCGTTCGCATGCCATGAAGTTATCTTCCGGCAGTCCCGCTTCTTTCGCCGCCGCACGCGCCTTGTCGATCACGTTCTTCATGTCGTGCGGCGCGAGGAACTGGCCCTTCTTGATATTGACCGGTTTGCCGGACTGCGCGCACGCGTGGATGAAATCGGTTTGGCGGCACAGGAAGGCCGGCGTTTGCAGCACGTCAACCACTGCGGCGACCGGCTTGATCTCATCGATTTCGTGGATGTCGGTCAGGACCGGTACATCGATCTGTTTTTTCACGTCCGCCAGAATTTCCAGGCCTTTTTCCATGCCAAGGCCGCGGAAGGAAGTGCCGGAAGAACGGTTCGCCTTGTCGAACGACGATTTGTAAATGAAAGGAATGCCGAGTTCGGCCGTAATCTCTTTCAGACGGCCTGCGGTATCCAGCGCCATCTGGTGCGATTCGATCACGCACGGGCCGGCGATCAGGAAGAACGGACGATCAAGCCCGATATCGAAACCGCAGAGCTTCATGCCGCCTTCCTCTCGCTCGCGGCTTGCTTATGCGCCAGTGCGGCCTTGATGAAGGAGATGAACAGCGGATGGCCGTCGCGCGGCGTCGACTTGAATTCCGGGTGATATTGCACGCCGACGTACCACGGATGCGCGTTCTCGCCGGTGCGCGGCAGTTCAATGATTTCGCACAGGTTTTCGGTCGGCGTGCGCGCCGACACGATCAGGCCAGCTTCCTCGATACGGTCAAGATAATGGTTGTTTGCTTCATTGCGATGGCGATGCCGTTCGGTCACCGCATTGCCGTAAATTTCAGCAGCAAGCGTGCTTGGTTTCACTGCACAGGTTTGCGCTCCCAGGCGCATGGTGCCGCCCAAATCAGAATTGGCATCACGCTTTTCGACTTTGCCGTCATGGTTTTGCCATTCGTTGATAAGCGCGACCACCGGATGCTCGGTATCGGGGTCAAATTCAGTCGAGTTCGCTTTTGCCAGGCCAGTCTTGTTACGTGCATATTCAATCAACGCGACTTGCATGCCGAGGCAAATGCCGAGATACGGAATATTGTTTTCACGCGCGTATTTGGCGGCAGCGATTTTACCTTCCACGCCGCGCTTGCCAAACCCGCCCGGCACCAAAATCGCATCGTATTTTGCCAGCGCTGCAGTGCCATTGGCTTCAATTTCCTCGGAATCCAGATACTCGATATTCACGCGGCTTTCGGTATGGATGCCGGCGTGACGCAATGCTTCGGTCAGCGATTTGTACGACTCGGTCAGATCGACATACTTACCGACCATGCCGATGGTGACCTGGTCTTTCGGGTTTTCCAGAGCATGGATCAATTTGGTCCACACCGACAGGTCGGCCGGCTTCGGCGACAAGCCGAGCTTTTCGCAGACGATCGCGTCCAGGCCCTGGTCGTGCAGCATTTGCGGAATCTTGTAAATCGTGTCGGCATCCCACACCGATATGACGGCCTCTTCCTGCACGTTCGAGAACAGCGATATCTTGGCGCGCTCGTCATCGGGGATGCGGCGATCGGCGCGGCACAACAGCGCGTCCGGCGAGATGCCGATTTCACGCAGTTTTTGCACGCTGTGCTGGGTCGGCTTGGTTTTGAGCTCACCCGCAGCAACCAGGTAAGGCACCAGCGTCAGATGCACGAAAGCGGCTGCATTGCGGCCGGCACGCAGACTCAACTGGCGCGCCGCCTCCAGGAACGGCAGCGATTCGATATCGCCGACGGTGCCGCCGATTTCAACCAATGCGACGTCAAAGCCTTCCGCACCGCGATGGATATATTCCTGGATCTCGTTCGTGATATGCGGGATGACCTGCACGGTCTTGCCGAGATACTCGCCGCGCCGCTCTTTACGGATCACGGACTCATAGATCTGGCCGGTCGTGAAGTTGTTGGTCTTCCTCATCTTTGCGGTGATGAAGCGCTCATAGTGACCGAGGTCGAGATCAGTCTCCGCGCCGTCATCGGTAACGAATACTTCACCGTGCTGGAATGGGCTCATCGTTCCCGGGTCCACGTTGATGTACGGGTCGAGTTTGAGAAGAGTGACTTTGAGGCCGCGCGATTCGAGGATCGCAGCGAGGGAGGCGGCGGCAATCCCTTTGCCGAGGGACGACACGACGCCGCCAGTGACGAATACAAACTTGGTCATTGCAGATGGTGCCGAATGGCACGTGCGGGAAATTCAAATTATACCGCAAACCTCGTCAAAACCCGAGCATTTCCCATGTTTCATGTTCTGAAAGGGGCCTGAAATGCCAGCCCGGCGCCCGTCACTTACGGGGTATAGGAAAACCACAGTCTCACAAAGTTTTGCGCGCCGATGCTATTCGAAAGCGCGCTGATCTCGTTGCTGCGCCGGACCACCGATGCGCTGACATTGTAGGCGCCGTAATTCCAGGCCAGCCCAACCTCTGCCTCCCCTACAAGGCGCTTCGGTTTGACGGTATGGGGATTGTCCGTTGAAAAATAGCCGCCCTGGAGCGTCGCGTTGTAGCCGATTGCGTTCGCGTCCAGACGGAGGAAGCCATGCAGCGTGGACTGCTCCGGCAGCGGGTTCAACTGCCCGGCGCGCAAGGCGAGGCCGACGCCTGCATCGGTATAGATATTACCGAACCGCGCATGCAGATTCGGCGTCAGATCGATGGATGGCGTGTATGTCCAGCGTACCGGCGCCATATCGGCATAGAGCACCACGCCCGGCTCATTTTTGACCTGTTTGCTCCAGCCTTGCGGCAGTGGCTGCCGGAGCAGCCGGTGCAAATTCGTCTGCGTCCATTCTCCGCCAGCGCAGGGGCCGAGACAGCCGAGGTCGAATCCTATTCTGAGACGGCTGCCGTCGTCATGACGGGTTTCCTTGAAAAAGCCGCCATAGAGCCAGCCCGCATACGGATGATCCGGCGGCCCCACGAATGCCGGCGGCAATTTGATATCCGACGCGGTGTAGAGTTCTTGTCCGACCCGCCAGCCGAAAACGGTGGTTTGGCCAGTGCCACGCAACGCATACTGCTGTTCGATACGGACGCCGCTGGTATAAAACCCGTCATTCTTGTTCAACAATAAAGTATCGTTGTCGATATTGAACAGCGTGGTCGATTTCCCCTGTGCCGCGGCCGCTTGAAAATCATCGAGCACGTTACCGGCCGCGCCTGCATCAGACTGGGCGGAAGCGGCAATCAATAGAAATCCGAGGAATGGTTTGAAGAATGACTGTCGCATAAAATTGGTCAGGAATGGGCTAATGATTGAACCATCTCATGCAATGCGCTTGCCGCCATCGCAGGAGATTCCAAGGGAAACAGATGGCCGCCGGGAACCAGCCGAAAATACTGCCCCGCCAACCGCCTGGTCGCCGCCATGCCGGCTTTGCGGCACTCGATTGAATCTTTGCCGCCGATGAAACCCACCGGCACCGGAAACGATGAGCGCACCATGGTACCGATGTGATGCGGCAGGCTGCGATAGACCGCAGTTTCCGTTTCGCGCGTGAACCGTAGTGTGACGCCTTCAGGGTGCGACTGCAGACCATGCTCAATATAATCGCGCAATACTTCGGGAGGCCAGATCGCAAACATGTTTTTCGATGCATAGTGCCGATAGGCCTCTTCTGTGTTGGCCCACATATTGCGGCGCCTCTCGGAAAACTGGGCAGGCGAGAATTTCTTGTCGGCGTTGATCGATTTCACGACACGCAGCAATAATGCACGCCAACCGGCGACGATAGGTGCATCAAGCAACACAACGCACCGCACCAGATCGGGCCGCGCTTTCGCCGCCATCAGGCTCAACACGCCACCCATCGAATGTCCAGCCAGCACGACCGGCTGATCATATCGTGCAGTCAACGCATCAATCAATTCCAGCGTCAATGCATGCCAGCCATTGCGCACCGGGTAGCGCGGATTGTGCGCGTGCATCGGCAACGCCTGCACATCGTAATGCTTGCGCAAATGATCGAAAAATACGCGATAGGTGCCGGCGGGGTAGCTATTGGCATGAACAAAATGAAGGATGGGCTGTGTCATGATTATTTTTTATCAACCCTGCATTAGCGACCGTACCAATAACGGGCGTGATCGGTACGATACTCAGTAGCATTAAGCGCGGCACCAAACTCCAGCGTGACCGCGCCCGACTCATCGCTGCGCACACGTTTGATGCCGAAACGGCCGTAGCGTTCGAACACTTCAGTCTTCGGATGATGATAGCGATTCCGATACCCTACCTGAAACAGCGCCAGCTCCGGTTTGACCGCACGCAAAAACACCTCGGTAGACGAGGTGCCGCTGCCGTGATGCGGTGCGAGCAATACCGATGCCGGCAATTTCTCCGCACTGTTTTCCACCAGTTCCGATTCCTGCACCGCTTCGATGTCGCCGGCCAGAAGAATGGATTGCCCGCCTGCCGTGATTTTCAATGTGCAACTGCGCGCGTTCGGTTTCCATTTGCTGCTGTCGTAACTGACTGCGGTCGGATGCAGCATATCGAACTGCACGCCATCCCACGACCATGCCTGCCCTGCGATGCAGCGCCGATGACCCGGCGCGGCCTTGACGATCGGGCTGGCATACGACAGCGACGACGCAACCCAGCCCACTTTGATCGCGTCAAAAATCGATAGCGCGCCGCCCGAGTGGTCGTTATCGTTGTGCGACACAACCACGCCATCCAGCGCATCGATCCCGCGTGCTTTCAAGTAAGGCAGGATGACACGATTGGCGCCATCCGATTGCGGCGAATAGAACGGCCCGGTGTCGTACAGCAAACGATGATGCCGGGTCTCGACCAGCAGCGCCATGCCCTGTCCCACGTCGAATGCGGTGACCCGCATCTCGCCTTGTTTCGGATGGGTCGGCACATTCAGCATCAGCGGCAACCATCCCGCAAAACCAAGCCAGCGCACTGGCCAGCCGCGCGGCGCAAGCAGCCATAGCGTGCCTGTCAATGCAGATCCGAAGATCCAGAATGCAGGAACCGGCGCAGTCCACACCGCAGTCGGAAAGCTGCTGAGCCACGCCAGAACCAGCGCCAGCCATTCGACCATCAAATGCGCCAATCCGAGCAGCCAGCCGCACAGCGGCGCGGGCAACACGCTGCCGGCAAGCGCCAGCGGCGTTACGATAAAACTGATGAGCGGAATCGCAACAGCATTGGCGATCGGACTGACGAGCGACATTTGCCCGAACAGCAGCATCGTGAGCGGAACCAGGCCAATGGTTACGACATATTGCGTGTGGCCCGCGGATTTCAGCGTGCTTATCCAGCGCTCCTTGCGCGTTGGTGCGGCGTCCGTCTGCAACTGCGTGCGCCCGACCGACGCGTACAGGATGATCGCAACCGCACCAAACGACAGCCAGAATCCCGGCCACAAAACTGCCCACGGATCGAGCAGAACGACGACGCCCAATGCAACGCACAACACGTGCGAGACGCTGGTGATGCGCCCCAACCACAACGCGACCGCCACCACGCTCAGCATGTACAGCGTGCGCTGCGCCGGCACGCCGAAACCGGCGAGCAACACGTAGAGCAATGCAATGCCCGCTCCCGCCAAAGCTGCCGCCTTTTGCGCCGGCAATATCAAGGGCAACCTGGCATCCGTAAAGAATGAGCGCCGCCACAATGCAGACGCGATCGCGGCAAACAGGCCTGCAATCATTGTGATGTGCAAACCCGAGATCGATACCAAATGACCGATGCCCGTGCGATTGAACACTTGCCAATCGGTTTGATGGATCGCACGCTGATCCCCGACCACCAGCGCCACGATTACACCGGCATATTCCTTGTCTGGCAACGCAGCGACAATCCGGTCGCGCAGCCAGCCACGGCAATGCTCGACGACATTGCCAAAGGTGATGACGAAATTATCGATGCGCCGATTCTTCAGCAGCACACTGTCATCCGGCCGTACGTGCCCGGTTGCGCGCAGATTTTGTTCCAGCAGCCACACTTCGTAATCAAAACCATGAGGATTGGCGCTGCCGTGCGGACGTTGCAGGCGCACGGTCAATTGCCATCGCTCACCGGGTTTGACGTCGCCTACCGTACCTGAATCGTCGCCAAAGAATCCGGCGTACCACGACAAGGCCAATTTTGGCGGGACGACGTCAAGGGCGCCGTCATCGCTCGATGCCCGCTCAACCGCGAAATTGAAACGAACGCCTTGATCGAAGCGGTACGGCAGGCTGTCGATCGTGCCGACCACATGCACGTCGCGTCCTTCCCACTCCTTCGGCAGTTCATGCGCCAGATAATGCTGCGCGAATAAAGCCGCCCACACAAAACCGGTGAGCGCACCGCATACAGCGAGAACAGGAATTTTAAAGGCAGGTCGGCGTATCAGTCGTACCGATAAACCCGTCAGGATTGCGGCCGCGGCCAGAAGACCGATGATCCACTGCGCCGGCAACGCCGCCTGTATTTGCAGCCAGACGACGCCGATCACGAAGCCGAGGAGGACGCTGCGCATGCGCGTTACGGCAAGCGGGCCAGCCGCGGTAAAACTTGACGTGCGTTTTCGGAGGTGATTTTCGCCAACGCCGCTGTGGACATGCCACGCAGCTCAGCCATGACTTCACCGATGCGGGGCAATTCTTCCGGACTGTTTCGTTGCGGATGCCGCCATGTCGGGGAAATATCCGGCGCGTCGGTTTCGAGCACGATGGCGTCCGCTGGAAGCACGCTCGCCAAACGCCGGATTTGCAGCGCGCGGGCAAAGGTCATGGCGCCGCCAAACCCGAGCTTGAAATGCAAGCGAAGGAAGGATTGCGCCTGCTGTTGGCTGCCGTTGAACGCATGCGCAATGCCTCCCGGCACGCGAATGCGGCGCAGATATTTCAGGATCATGTCTTGCGAGCGGCGCACATGCAACAGCACCGGCAGATCGAAGTCGCGCGCAATCTTGAGTTGCTCGCTGTAGAAGTATTCCTGCTTTTCGCGCAGCGGACTGTCGCTGAATCCCGGCATAAAAAAATCGAGGCCGACTTCGCCAATGGCGACGAAGCGCGGATCTTGCATGGCGGTCTCCACCGCGTCTCGCAGTGCTGCGAGATCGTCCTCCTCCGCCTGCGGCACATACATCGGATGAATGCCGAGCGCATATACGCAATTGGCTTGCTGTCTGGCCAGCGTCGCGACCGTACTGAAATTCGCGCGCTCAACGGTCGGGATCACGATCCACGACACCCCCAGCTGCGCGGCGCGTTCAGCAACAAGGCTTTCTTCGCCGGCGAATTCGCCCGCATCCAGGTGACAGTGAGTATCAATCCACATAGGGCTGCAAGCCATTCTCCGATAGGCGCACAACGCGATCGCAATGGCGCGCCAACTCGATGTCATGCGTGACGATCACGAACGCGGTACCCAATGTCTGGGATAGCTCCAGCATCAAGTCGAAGGTCTTGTGCGCAGTCGGGCGATCAAGATTGCCGGTCGGCTCATCCGCCAGCACGCACGCCGGCTGCGTCACCAATGCACGCGCCAGCGCGACGCGCTGCCGCTCGCCGCCGGATAGTTCGCCGGGCACATGCGACACGCGATTGGCAAGGCCGACGCGCGTCAGGATGGTGCGGGCCGCGTGCTGCGCTTCGGCGCGGCCGACTCGCCTGATCATCAACGGCATCGCAACGTTGTCGAGTGCGGAAAACTCCGGCAACAGATGATGAAATTGATACACGAACCCAAGCGATGCATTGCGCACATCGCCGCGCGTCTTCTCGTCGAGATTCGCAAAATCCTGGCCGAGCAGCGTCACGCTGCCGGCGGTCGGCGTATCCAGTCCGCCAAGTAAATGCAGCAAGGTCGACTTGCCGGAACCGGATGCGCCGACAATCGCGACCCGTTCGCCCTTGACGACATTGAAGTCGATCCCGCTCAGCACCTTGACGGAATATTTTCCTTGCGTGAAAGTTTTCGCCAATCCCTGACACGACAGTACAGTTTGATTCATTCTTTTTATTCCAGCGGCGTATCAACAAACGCCGGCAACGCTTCACAGTGTATCGACAATTGCTCCAGGCGCGGATAGCGGCCAAGCGGGAATTGCGCCGGATGCACATAACGGGCAAACCGCAGCGCAACTGCGCTGGTGATGTCCGCTTGCGTCATCGGCGCGCCCGACAAGACATCGGACGCCGACAACGCATCCAGCATCGCAAATGCATCATGCATTTGCTCGGTGCAGCGCGCCACCCACGGTCCATATGAAAACTCCGCCGGTCGCAATTGCGTGTCGTAATACACCTGAATCGTTTTCTCGGTCGCCACCAACGCGATCGCGCACTGCTGCTGGATCTGCATGCGCGCCATCCCGGAGACGGGGATCAGGCGCTTGCCGGCTGCAACCTGACTATCCAGGTAATCGAGAATGAAGCTGCTCTCGATCAAACGTTCGCCGCTCTCCAACACCAGCATCGGCACCTTGACCAGAGGGTTGATCGTGCGCATCTCGTCCTGATGCCGGAATACCGACAACGCGACATGCTCGAACGCAAAACCCTGCAAACGCATCGATATCGCGACGCGGCGTACATAAGGGGAATCGAATAGGCCAATCAATTTCATTTTTGTTCTCGCTTCATTCTGCAGTTTATTCATACCGTAACGCTTCCGCCGGTTTGACGCGCGCGGCCCACCAGCTCGGATACAAGGTCGCAACGAACGCCAGCACCACGGCGACACTGCCGATCACCCCCACATCCGGCCAGCGCAAATCGGACGGCAAGGCGCTGATCAGATAGATATCGCGCGGCAAAAACTGCACGCCCAGCAGATGCTCGATAAACGGCACGATCACGTCGACATTGAGCGCCACGATCACGCCCGTCGTGACGCCGATCGCAGTACCGATCAATCCCACCACGGCGCCCTGGATCATGAAAATCTTCATCACCGACCTGGGCGACGCACCCAGCGTGCGCAGGATCGCGATGTCGGCCTGCTTGTCGGTCACGGTCATGACCAGCGTCGAGACCAGGTTGAACGCCGCCACCGCGATGATCAGCGTCAGGATCAGGAACATCATGGTTTTTTCGGTCTGCACCGCGGCGAACCAGTTGCGGTTTTGCTTGGACCAATCGCGGATCAGCACATCGCCGGTCAGGATGCGCGACAAGTCGAACGCCACTTGCGGCGCGCGCTGCATGTCGGCGATTTTCAGACGCAGACCCGACGGCGCATCCATCCGGAACATTTTCATCGCGTCATCCATATGGATAAAGGCGAAGGTCGAATCGTATTCGTAATGTCCA
>CAMLDH010000089.1 GCA_946478765.1 uncultured Oxalobacteraceae bacterium
GGGAATGACGGGGAAAGGTTTGTCGATAGAGCGCGGGTTCTATCCCGCCTTCGAATATGTCAAAAGAATTCTGAACACCTGCTTAGCTCCACTTTATAGAGCACGTCCCGACTCATTCACGTTCTTCATCATTCAGATGCAGAAGCGCCTCCTCCGAACTGCCATACAGCGCCGCGCCCTCATTGTGGCTTTGGAACGCCTTGTCAAAATAGCTGCGCATAAAAGTGCTGGTCGTATAGCGCGTGACGCGGCTGTAAAAGCGCTGCGTCAAATCCTGCACCATGTCGACGTAGGCATCCAGCAAATCCGGTGCGATTGAAAAATTATCGTAGTTGACGATGGCCGGCACTTTCTTGCCGAGCGGCGCCAGGCGTTCTGCCACCCTGTCACGAATGCTGTCGATGTCGAGCGCGGTCTTGACTTCGAAGCCTTCGAAATTGACGAAGAACACATTGCGCGCCGGGTCGTAGGTCAAACGCTGCTCCAGCGGCAGATACAGGATGTCGCTGCGCAATCCCATCGGCGCCGGCTGGAAGATGCGCGCATCCATCAAGCGCAGTTGCGCACTCACCAGCGGTTTGAAACGCATCTGCGCCAGCACGTCGCGTTCAAGATCGATGCCGGGCGCGATTTCAATGAGTTCGAGGCCGTCCGGCGCCAATCGAAACACGCAGCGCTCGGTAATGTAGAGCGCGGTCTGACCACGCTGGATCGCATAGGCGCCGCTGAAGGTGCGATGTTCGACTTCGTCGACGAACTTGGGCGCAGAGCCTTCCTGCAGGATGTGCAATTTGCCGCCGGCGATTTCGATTTGCAAACCGCCAGCGGTGAAGGTGCCGACGAACACCACCTTCTTCGCATTCTGGCTGATGTTGATGAAGCCGCCCGCGCCGGCCAGGCGCGAGCCGAACTTGCTTACGTTCAGATTGCCGCAGCGGTCGGCCTGGGCCAATCCGAGAAAGGCGACATCGAGTCCGCCGCCATCGTAAAAATCGAATTGCGAAGGCTGATCGATGATCGCTGCGGCATTGGTGGCGGCGCCGAAATTGAGGCCGCCGGCCGGGATGCCGCCGATCACGCCGGGCTCTGCCGTGAGCGTGACCAAGTCCAGAATCTTCTCTTCCGCCGCGACGCTGGCCACACCCTCCGGCATGCCGATGCCGAGATTGACCACGTTATTGGGCTTCAACTCCAGCAGTGCGCGTCGCGCGATGATCTTGCGCTCGCTCATTTCCATCGGCGGAATCGATGACATCGGCACCTTGATTTCGCTGGCGAATGCGGGGCTGTACTGCTCGATGAAGGTCTGCATGTGGTATTCGGGTTTTTCCGCCACAACGACGCAATCGACCAGGATGCCGGGGATTTTTACGTGGCGCGGATTGAGCGAGCCGCTTTCAGCAATGCGCTCGACCTGCACAATCACGATGCCGCCCGAATTATGGGCCGCCATCGCAATGGCCAGCGCTTCCAGCGTGAGCGCTTCTTTCTCCATCGTCACATTGCCGTCCGGGTCCGCGGTCGTGCCGCGGATGATGCCGACATTGATCGGCACGGCTTTGTAAAACAGGTACTCGCTGCCGCCCACCGACATCAATTCGACCAGATCGTCCGTGGTCGCTTCATTGATTTTTCCGCCGCCGTGACGCGGGTCGACGAAGGTGCCCAGGCCGACCGACGTCAGCAATCCGGGCTTGCCGGCGGCGATGTCGCGAAACAGATGGCTGATCACGCCTTGCGGCAGATTGTAGGCTTCGATCTTGTTGGCAATGGCCAGTTTCTGCAGCTTCGGCACCAGCCCCCAGTGACCGCCGATCACGCGCTTGACCAATCCCTCGTGGCCGAAATGATTCAGGCCGCGATCCTGGCCGTCGCCCTGCCCGGCCGCATATACCAGCGTCAAATTGCGCGGCTGACCCAGGCCGTCGAGCAACGCGTCTTCACTGTCCAGAAACCGTTTCTCCAGCGCGACGGCGATATTCTCCGCGAAGCCGATGCCGACGAAGCCGCCGGTCGCAATGGTGTCGCCCTCGTGAATCAGCCGCACGGCTTCGGCAGCGGAGACGACCTTGTTGCGGTTCGATGAACGCGATCCGCCCGCCATGGGATGCGAAATGCGATGGACCATGAATGCATTCTCCGCGATTGCCTGATGTCGGGGATCGTCACTTGTTGAGCGTTCCATAATGGATGACAGTCAGAACGCTCAATCTCTCATCTCGCCCTTCTCCCCGAGCAAGACAATAGTGCCCGGCACATTATTTGCTGACGTGTTCCAACCGCCATATTCCCTCCCCCTTCAAGGGGAGGGTTAGGGTGGGGATGGGTTAAGTCCGCAGCGTAAAACCCATCCCCATCCCAGCCTTCCCCTTGAAGGGGAAGGAGCCTTTAACGCAGGCGCGTAGCAAACAATGTGCCGAACACTATTGCAAGCGAGAGGGCGAAAAGAACCGCAATTCACTGCCGCGAATTACGGAAAGATCAACAACGAAAGTTGCCAATAAATTATGCATCAAAAACCGGCAGCATCTTGCGCTTTTCCGCACGCGATTTACGCAAGAGCAAATACAGTGCAGGTACCACGAACATCGATAGCAAGGGCGCGGTGATCATGCCGCCCACCATCGGTGCTGCAATTCTTTGCATCACCTCGGACCCGGTGCCGCTGCCCCACATCACCGGCAGCAGACCAGCGATGATCACCGCCACCGTCATCGCCTTGGGACGCACCCGCAGCACCGCGCCTTCCCGGATCGCGTCGAGCAAATCGGCGTCGCTGGTCTTGCCGTCTTGCACGCGCGCATCCCATGCTTGCTTCAGGTACAGCAGCATGATCACGCCGAATTCTGCGGCCACGCCCGACAGTGCGATAAATCCGACCGCGCTCGCGACCGATATATTGTGTCCGAGCAGGAACAACAGCCAACATCCGCCGACCAGCGCGAAGGGCAAGGTTGCCATGATCAACCCTGCTTCATCGAAGCGCTGGAAGGTGAGATACAGCAATACAAAGATAATCAGCAGAGTCGCCGGCACGACGACCTTCAGCTTGGCGCTGGCCCGCTCCAGATACTCGAACTGTCCCGACCACGATATCGCGTAGCCGGCCGGCAGCTTGACTTCTTTCGCCACTGCCTGCTGCATGTCATTCACCGCCGATTTGAGATCGCGGCCGCGAATGTCGACATACACCCAGCCGGACAGGCGTGCATTTTCCGACTTCAGCATCGGCGGTCCGTCCATCACCGCAATGGCCGCCACGTCCGCCAGGCGGATCTGCGCGCCGCGCTCGGTGAGAATCGCAAGGTTGCGAATCTTCTCGACCGAATCGCGCACCTCACGCGGATAGCGCACGTTGATCGGAAAGCGCTGCAGCCCCTCCACCGTTTCACCGATGTTGTCGCCGCCAATCGCGGCCGACACGATGCTCTGCACATCGGCGATATTCAAGCCGTAACGGGCGGCCGATTCGCGGTCGATTTTTATGTCGATATAACGCCCGCCGCTCAATCGTTCCGCCAGCGCCGACGACACACCTGGCACCGCTTTGACCACGCGTTCGATGTCGCGCGTGATGCGGTCGATCTCCTGCAAATTCGCGCCGCCCACCTTGACCCCGACCGGGCTCTTGATGCCGGTCGCCAGCATGTCGATGCGGTTGCGGATCGGCGGTACCCAGATGTTGGACAGGCCCGGCACCTTGACGATTTGGTCCAGCTCTTCGACCAGCTTGTCGGTTGTCATGCCGGCGCGCCATTGATCGCGCGGCTTGAACTGGATCGTGGTTTCCAGCATCTCCAGCGGCGCCGGATCGGTCGCCGATTCGGCCCGCCCTGCCTTGCCGAATACGCGCGCGACTTCCGGTACGGTCTTGATCATGCGGTCGGTCTGCTGCAACAGCTCGGCGACCTTGCCGGCGGAAAGACCGGGCAAGGCCGAGGGCATGTAGAGCACATCCCCTTCGTCCAGCGGCGGCATGAATTCGCCACCCAGTTTAGCCAGCGGGTAGAGCGTTGCCAATACGAGTAACCCCGCACCTGCCAACGTCGCTTTCGGATAGGCCAGCACCTTGTCCAGTAGCGGGCGATATAACGCAATCAGAAAGCGGTTGAGCGGATTCGCCTGCTCCGCCGGAATCCGGCCGCGTATCAGGTAACCCATCAATATCGGAATCAACGTGACCGCCAGCGCTGCCGATGCCGCCATTGCATAGGTCTTGGTGAAGGCGAGCGGCGAGAACAATCTGCCCTCTTGCGCCTCCAGCGTGAATACCGGGATGAAGGACAAGGTGATGATGAGCAGCGAGAAGAACAGCGCCGGCCCGACTTCGGCCGCGGCGTCGCCGATCACGCGCCATTGCGCGTCGCCCTGCAGCGTCTGGCCCGGATGTTTGTGCTTCCAATGCTCGATATGCTTGTGCGCATTTTCGATCATCACCACTGCCGCATCGACCATCGCGCCGATTGCAATCGCGATGCCGCCCAGCGACATGATGTTGGCATTCACACCTTGATGACGCATGATGATGAACGCGATCAGGATGCCGATCGGCAGCGTCACGATTGCCACCAGTGCCGAGCGCAAATGGAACAGGAACAGCGCGCACACGATCGCCACGACGATGAATTCCTCGATCAGTTTTTCATTCAGGTTTTTCACCGCGCGCTTGATCAGGCTGGAGCGGTCGTAGGTGGGTACGATCTCGACGCCCGGCGGCAAGCTCGGTTGCAATGCCTGCAGCTTGGTCTTTACCGCGGCGATGGTGTCCAGCGCATTTTTACCGGAGCGCATCACGATCACGCCGCCGGCCACTTCGCCGCTGCCATCCAGTTCTGCAATGCCGCGCCGCATTTCGGGACCGATCTGCACATGGGCGACATCGCCCACGCGCACCGACACACCGGCCTCGGTGGTCATCAATGGAATCTTCCTGAAGTCGTCGAGCGTTTGCAGGTAGCCGGACGCGCGCACCATGTATTCCGCCTCGCCCAGTTCCAGTACCGAGCCGCCGGTTTCCTGGTTCGCCTTCTGCACCGCGTCGATCACCCTGGTATGCGGGATGTTATAGGCGCGCAGCTTGTCGGGATCGAGCACGATCTGATACTGGCGCACCATGCCGCCGATGGAGGCGACTTCGGATACGTTCGGCACCGATTTCAATTCAAATTTGAGGAACCAGTCCTGCAAT
This sequence comes from uncultured Oxalobacteraceae bacterium, assembly GCA_946478765.1. Next base: position 5,189 of record CAMLDH010000089.1, read on the forward strand.
GCACGCAACTGCGCAATATCCATCTTGCCGCTGCGATCGACCAGCGCGTATTCATACACCCAGCCGACGCCGGTCGCATCCGGGCCGAGCGATGCCTTGGCCTGCGCCGGCAGACGCGACTGCACCTGGCTCAGGTATTCCAGCACGCGCGAGCGGGCCCAGTACAGGTCAGTGCCATCCTCGAACAATACATAGACAAAGGAATCGCCGAAAAACGAATAGCCGCGCACCGTCTTGGCGCCAGGCACCGACAACATGGTGGTGGTCAGCGGATACGTGACCTGGTTTTCGACGATTTGCGGCGCCTGGCCGGGATAGCTGGTGCGAATGATGACCTGCACGTCGGACAGATCGGGGATTGCATCGAGCGGCGTGTGATACAACGACCATGCGCCATAGGCGGAAACGATCAGGGTCGCCATCAGCACCAGGAAGCGGTTTGCAATCGACCAGCGAATCAGTTTGGCGATCATTTTTTCATCCCGTTGTCGCTCATGCGGGTTGCACTGCCCTTCAGGCTTGCCTCGGAGTCGATCAGGAACTGCCCTGACACGACCACCTTCTGGCCCGCTTCGACACCTTTGCGGATTTCGGTCTGTCCGTTGCTTTCGGCGCCAATGTCGACATCACGCTGCGCAAACTTGCCGTCGCCTTCGGCCAGAATCACCACGCTGCGTTTGCCGGTCTGGATCACGGCTTCGCTTGGCACCGTCAGCACCTCCTTGCCCGATGCCGGCGTGAAATTGACGGTGGCGAACATGCCGGGCACCAGTTGGCCGGCAGGGTTGTCGAGTTCGACACGCGCTTTGACGGTGCGCGTCGTTGCATTGACTTCCGGCAAGATGGCGCTGACCTTGCCGTTAAAAACAGTGCCGGGCAAGGCTGGCGTGCGGGCGGCGACAGCATTGCCGGGGCGCAGTTGCATGGCGAGATTTTCCGGCACCTCGGCGTTGACCCAAACAGTGCGCAAACCGTTGATGCGAAACAAGGGTGCGCCCGCCATGACCGTCATCCCTTCGCGTGCGGAAAGCTCGGCCACCACGCCGCTCACCGGTGCGACGACAGTCATACGCGCATGGGGCTTGCCGCTTGCTTCCACCAAACGTATTTGTTCGTCGGTCATGCCGGCCAGACGCATGCGCTGGCGCGCGGCATCCACCAATGCATCCAGGCCGACGCCGCGCATGCGCCGGGCGGTCAGGTATTCTTCCTGCACCGCGACCCAATCCGGTATGTACAGTTCCGCCAATGGCTGTCCTTTGCGCACCGGGTCGAGCGGTGCACGCACATGCAGCCGCTCGACGAAACCGTTGCCGCGTGCCTGCACCAGCGCCACGTCGCGCTCGTTGTACGCGACGCTGCCCACCGCTTCGATCGCCACTGCAAGGTTCTGGCGCGTGACTTCCGCGGTGCGGATACCAAGGTTTTGCTGCACGCGCGAACTGATCGCGACCTTGCCTTCGTCGTTGTCGCCATCCGCATAGACCGGCACCAATTGCATATCCATGAAAGGCGATTTTCCGGGCTTGTCGAATTTCTGGCCGGGGACCATCGGGTCATGCCAATACAGCACTTTTTTTCCCGTGGCGGGATCGACAGCGCCGGCTTTCTGCCCAGTGCTTGCGGCCGATCCAGACGCTTTTTGTCCCTGGCTCACGCCCAGGCTATACAAGCCGTAACCGCCGGCGATGAGTGCAGCGGTTGCCGCAACAGTAAAAAGTATTTTGTGCGTATTCATTGCGCGACTCCATTGCCTGCCAAGCGCGTGGCGCCGGCGTCTTCCGGCACGAGAAAGTTGATTTGCGCCCACAGGCGTGCAGTGTCCGTTTCCAGTTGCAGCAATTGCAGGCGGACCTCGATTTCATTACGCCGCGCGGCAAGGACATCGGCCAGGCTGGCTTTGTTGCCGCGATAAGCTGCCAGTACCGCCTGCGTGCGTTGTTGCGCCAACGGCATCAATTCACGCCGATAACGGGCGCTGCGCTCGTGGCCGTTTTCCCATTCGTCGATCATGGTGCGCACTTCGGCGATATGCGCACGCAATGCTTCTTCACGCTGCGCTTTCGCCTGCTCAACCTGCGCCAGCTTCGATGCCAGCTCCCTATCCTGCCGTTTTGCCTGGTCCCATTGCAGCGGCATCGATACGCCGAATGAAATCATGTTGGCGTAGGACGGGCCGCGCTGACTGAAGGCGAACTCGGCGCTCCAGTCGGATTTCTTGTCGGCTTGCGCCAGCCTTGCTTCGGTGATTGCGATGTCCTCCTGCCGGGAAAGTACGGCGATCTGCGGATGATTGGCGAGCTGCTTGTCCAGATGTTCGGCATGCAAGCCCAGCACATCGGTATCGGGCTTCGCGCTCAACGGTGCATCGGCGGCATTGCCTATCCAGCGCGCCAGCATGGTCCTGGCATTGCGGATGCGCCGTGCGATTTCACTGGCGCGGTCGTCCAGCGCGACCAGTGCGCTGCGGGCCGAGAAAATGTCGGCCTGAGTGGCGCGGCCGGACCGATAGGCACTATCGGCGGCCTCGATTTCGAGTCTGGCTTGCGCTGCCTGCTCGACTACGATCGCCCCCATGGCTTCGGCATAGTAGCGATCGAGCCAGGCCAACGCGGTGTCGCGCTGGATCGCAGCAATCGTCATCGCTTTCTCGGCCGCCGATTTGTCGGCTTCGCGTTCAAAGCGCTCGGCGCGCAATTGGCGCTTGTCGCTGCGCGTGAATTCCTGCATTACCCCGATCCGGCGCATGGTCATGAAATCGCGGGCAATGCTGAAACGGTCTGCGCCTTCGACCGGCAGGTTATCCACGCCGAGTTTGAGAACCGGATCGGGAAGCTGCCCGGCCGAAATTGCCATCTCGCGCGACGCGGCGATCGCGTGGTCTTGCGCGGACAACTGGCGCGAATGCGCGATGGCGCGGCGTTGTGCCTCCGCCAGCGTCAGCGGTGGCTCAATAGCGAATACATTGAATGAAAGAGTCGTGATGCCCAGCAGGATAGCCAGGGACAGCCCGTGAACGGATTTGCGCCCGAGAACGAACGCAGAAAAATACGGTGACATGAAAAAACCTCCGGACAGCGTTATGCGAACACAGTCAGCGCATGACGCGCGACCATGAAATAGCGGGCGATCCGGGAGGATTACAAGCGGAAACAGCAGTGGCGAATAGCGAGAGGCGGTGAGGTCGCGCGTTGCAGCAAAGGCATTTCCGGTTGCAGCGCGGTGGCGGGAACAGTCACATCAAGGGCGTTGACCGCCAGCAGCAGCGCTGCCGGCATGAAAGGAGCCACATGCGGCGCTTCCGGCTTGTCGAGCGATTGATTGCCGGTCTGATCATGCGCATGACACAGGCTGGGCTGCTCCATGTCCATGCCTTCGCATCCGGTCATCGCCGCATGGTCGGCCGATACGCCGGCCGTATCATGCAGTTGCTGCAGGTTCAGGCTGGGACAGGCGTAAGCCGCCACCGCAAGCTGCATGAACAGCAGGCTGACCAGTGCCAGCAACACTGTGAATCGACGGGATGGGCGGGACAGCTTCATTTTTACGCGAATTTGTTTAAGTGTAGCGCGTCAGGCAAAAAAAGACATGAATCCAGAATTCGGTCGGCCTGCATTATGGCAAGCTTTTCATGCAGGCATCCTGCTCCTCGCCTACTTCCGCCGTATCCGCCCCCAGCAACCGTTGCGCCGCATCGGAAGGCAGGGCTTCCACCGACTTCAGCTTGCGCGCCATTTGCCGGCTGCGCGTTTCCGCCTGCTCGATATTTTTTGCGGCGCGCTCCAGCGTCGTCTTGGTTGCCGCCAGCACATCGCCGAACTTGCCGAATTCGGTTTTGACGGCCCCCAGCACTTGCCACACCTCGGACGAACGCTTTTCCAGCGCCAGCGTGCGGAATCCCATCTGCAAACTATTCAGCAATGCCGACAGCGTGGACGGGCCGGCAATGCTGACGCGGTGCACGCGTTGCAATTCATCGGCCAGGCCGGGCCGGCGCATCACCTCCGCATACAGACCTTCGGTCGGCAAGAACAGAATCGCGAAATCGGTGGTCAACGGCGGCGACAGGTATTTTTCCGCAATCGTCTTCGCTTCGACGCGCACTGCCCGCTCCAGTTCGCGGCCGGCCAGCAAGACGCCTTCCGCATCGGCGCGGTCGGCTGCTTCCGCCAGCCGCTCATACTGTTCTTTAGGGAACTTCGCGTCAATCGGCATCCAGACCGGAACGCCGCCGTCTTCCTGACCCGGCAGCTTGATCGCAAACTCGACGCGTTCGCCGGTGCCGGGGATGGTCTCCACGTTCTTGGCATACTGCTCCGGCGTCAAGACCTGTTCCAGCAACATCTCGAGTTGCACCTCGCCCCAGGTGCCGCGCGTCTTTACATTGGTCAACACGCGCTTCAGGTCGCCGACCCCGATCGCCAGCTGCTGCATTTCGCCCAAGCCCTGATGCACCTTGTCGAGGCGATCCGACACCAGTTTGAACGACTCGCCCAGGCGTTGCTCCAGCGTTGCATGCAGCTTTTCATCGACGGTCTTGCGCATCTCTTCCAGGCGCGAGCCGTTGTCGGCTTGCAAATCCTTGATCTTGGTTTCCAGGGTCAGCCGTATTTCCGCCATGCGCTGCGCATTGGATTCGGTCAGGACGGTAAGTGTCTGATTGAGCGTGTCGCCGAAACGCTTGAGCGCAACCGATTGTTCTTCGCGTCCGGTCTGCGCTTGCAGCGTGATCGCCTGCCGCATCGACTCCAGTTGCTGCGCATTGACTTCATTCAATTTTGCGAGTTGCTGGGCAAACGCATCGATCTGGCCGTTTTGCAACGTTGCGACACTGGTTAATTGTGCTGCGAGCGTTTGCTGGAATTGGGAAAAATTGCCTGTCAATTCCTGCCGCGTGCTTTGCGCAGTGGTTTGCACCTGCGTGCGCAACTCGCGTTCGGTACGCTCGCTGGTGTGTTGCTGATGCTGTTGCAGATCGCTTTGAAGTTTTATCAATTGTGACGACAGATCTGCGCCGCGCCCGCGTAAAAAAACCGCGATTTGCAGAACGACGACTGCCGCGACGAGCAGCACGATAATGATTTCAGCTAGGGTCATGGAAAGCGTTCTGGTTAGTCGAAAACATTCGCATCTTGCCGGAACTTCGGCGGCGCAGCCACTCTTTTTGCAACTAAGGAGGTCGTCAAAAATATTTTGACATACTGTTTATCCATCCTGCCGGTTGCGGGCGGGCGCTTACGGTTGAGAGCGGCCAGTCAGTTTCCCCGTCATTCCCGCGCAGGCGGGAATCCATAGGGTGGTGGCGCGAGCAAGCTCAGTATGGATTCCCGCCTGCGCGGGAATGACGGGGGAAAGGTTTGTCGATAGAGCGCGGGTTCCATCCCGCCTTCGAACAGGTCAAAAGAATTCTGAACACCTGCTTAGCCTTCCTTATTGCGCATCCAGTCGGCGGTTTGAAAAAACGATTGCATCAGTCTTTCCTGCAAAGCTTCGGCAATGCCGACATCCTGCATCGCCCACGCCATGCAGCGCAACCATTGATCGCGCTCACCCGACGCAATCGCATACGGCAAATGCCGCGCACGCAGGCGCGGATGGCCGAAGCGCTCGGTATACAAATTCGGTCCGCCGGTCCAGCCCGACAGGAACCAATAAAGTTTGTTGCGCGAGTCCTCCAGCGTTGCCGGATGCAGTACGCGAATCCCGGCGAATTCCGGCTCCAGGTCCATCAAATCGTAGAAACGGTCGACCAGTTCGCGCAGCCTGGTTTCGCCGCCAATGAGTTCGAACGCGGAGGGTTGTTGAGCATCATCTGTGGTCATGGAAGGAATGATAGCGCATCAGCATAGACATTGGCTTCCGCCATGATTGTCTCGATGCATTTCCATGTGCTTCAAGCACAAAATCCGGACGCTCCACCGAGCAAATTTGAGACAGGGCAATGGCGATCTTGATACGTCTCAATCCTTCACCAACTCCGCATTTTTTGGCGACGTAAGTGAGTACTATTGTCTAAAAGGTAATGTCTCTGGCATGGGATTAGAAACTTTGATCGATAAAAGTAATAAAAAATTCTGGTGTCTAGGTTGGACGATAGCAAGCGATGAAATTCCGGGTGGTGTATGCAGGACTTAATTAGCAGGAATTCCTCGCGTTTGGAATTTTCAATGCGCCTGATGGATGTGGTGGCATTGGATATTGCAGGCGAACTTGCAGGATGGGTTCACTTTAAGACGCCCCTCATCGATGCTGCGCCCATTCATACGATTCTCGCCTATTTTTGCTGCGGCCTCGCGTTCTTCGTGTTTCCGCAGCTCGAGGTCTACATCTCGTGGCGCGGACGTTCAATGCCGGAAATGCTGTTGCGGCTTGCCGCGTCATGGGGTCTTGTGCTGCTCATTGGCGTTATTTTCAGCTTCCTGATTCACCATGTCGGCGCTCTTTCGCGACTCTGGGTTTTTTACTGGTTTCTGTCGGGCCTGATCTTCCTCGTGCTGTCGCGGGCCATCGCGCACTCGACTCTCAACTATCTTCGCAAGAAAGGGCTGAACACCAAGCGCGTGATCATTGTAGGTTACGGATCGATCGGACGTGAAATGCACCGGCGCGCGTCGCGCCAAGACTGGTATGGCTATGACGTAAAGGCGATACATGCCAACGCGGCAGATGCATGCGCCCTGGACGGCCCATCGATTGCCCGGATACCGGCACTGGCCGACATTCCTCAGTATGCGGCAGCCAATGACATACATGAAATCTGGATTACCTTGCCCATGAGCGCCTCGGCCGAGTTACGCGAACTGCAATACCTGCTGCGCAACGCACTAGTCGATATCCGCTGGATGCCGGACACGTTGAGCATGCAAATGCTGAGCAGTCGGATGGTCGACTTTCTCGGCTTTCCCACGGTCGAGTTGAACCGCCCGATTTCCAGCGGCTTGAACGGCGTGATCAAGGATTTGTTCGACAAGGTATTCGCTTTGACCGCACTCGTCCTGTTGGCGCC
>CAMLDH010000090.1 GCA_946478765.1 uncultured Oxalobacteraceae bacterium
GCCGACATCAGGCTCGGCGTGCCGCCCCCGATGAAAATCGTGTAAATCTTGCGGCCCCAGATCAACGGTAGCGCATTTTCCAGATCAGCACGAAGTGCGGCCAGATAGTCCGCTTCGGGAAAACCGCCGGTTGCTTCATGTGAATTGAAATCGCAGTAAGGGCATTTTTTCACGCACCACGGAAAATGCACGTACAGCGACAGCGGCGGCAGCACGGTGAGATTGAGCGCGCCTGGCTTGAGAAAGGCGGCTGCGGCGGCGGCGGGACTTGAGACCATGCCGGCCGGTTTCAATCCTGCACCGACGGGTTTAATCGGAATCATCGTAACTTCTCGACCAGTGTACGCAATGCCTGTCCGCGATGCGACAGGCGATTTTTTTCTTCGGAATCCAGTTCGGCAGCGGTCTTGCCCAAGGCCGCCAGCCAGAAATGCGGATCGTAGCCGAAACCGCCCTGCCCGCGCGCCGTCGCAATGATTTCGCCATCCCAACGGCCTTCTGCGATCACCGGCTGCGGATCGTCCGCATGCCGCACCAGGACCAGCACGCAATAATAATAGGCCGATTTATCCGCATGCGCTGCCAGGTCGGCAATCAACTTTTGATTATTGCGCACATCCGATTTCGGCTCGCCCGCGTACCGCGCCGACAGCACGCCCGGTGCGCCGCCGAGTGCATTGGCACACACACCGGAATCATCCGCCAGTGCCGGCAAGCCGGTCAGGCGCGCAGCGTGACGGGCCTTTTCCAGCGCATTTTCGACAAAGCTCAGATGCGGCTCGTCCGCTTCGGGCACGTTGAACGCACCTTGCGCGTGCACCTCGAAACCGATGGGCGCGAGCATTGCATTGAACTCTTTCAGTTTGCCGGAATTGTTGGAAGCGAGAACGAGGGTACGGGTCATGACCAAAATGAAATCGATAAGGGACAAAAATAAAAGCCGAGCACCGTACAGAACGTTGCTCGGCCAAAAAAATCAGCGAATTCTATGCCGGCAATGCGAGCGTTTTCTTTTGCAAAACGATCAAATCCGAGATGCCTTGCTGCGCCAGGTTCAGCAGGCGGTCCATCGTTGCGCGATCGAACGCCGCACCTTCCGCGGTGCCCTGCACCTCGATGAAATGGCCTGCATCGGTCATCACCACATTCATGTCGGTATCGCAATCGGAATCCTCGACATAATCGAGATCGAGTACCGGCATGCCGCGATAGACGCCGACTGAAATGGCAGCGACAAAATGCTTCAACGGCACGGCCGCAATCATCTTTTTTTCCACCAGTTTCGCAAACGCGTCGTACGCGGCGACCATCGCGCCGGTAATCGATGCGGTTCGTGTACCGCCGTCGGCTTGAATCACATCGCAATCCAGGTGCAGCGTGCGCTCGCCAAACGCTTGCAGATCGAATGCGGCGCGCAGCGAGCGGCCGATCAGGCGCTGGATTTCCTGCGTGCGGCCCGATTGTTTTCCCTTGGCCGCTTCACGATCCATGCGCGAATGCGTCGAGCGCGGCAGCATGCCGTATTCGGCGGTCAACCAGCCCTGCCCTTTGCCGCGCAGGAAGGGCGGCACCTTGTCTTCGATGCTGGCGGTGCAGATCACGCGAGTGTCGCCGGCTTCGATCAAGACCGAACCTTCCGCATGTTTGGTGTAATTCCGGGTAAGACGCACGAGACGCAAAGCATCAGCAGTACGGTCGCTGGGACGTTTTTCAATAGGCATGGAATGAACTTTAATTTTTGGAAGTGACGCGTGTGGATTTTTCGATGGCGCTGCGGATCTCTTCAATCGCTTTTTCGATTTCGGTTTCGTTGAAGGGATCGGCGTTCTCCAGGTCGGCGTGACGCGGCGCTTGGATGGTGGTAGTTACACTGCCTATCGGCAGCGTGTGGGTCGTGATGGTGGATGAGTCTGAACCGTGCGAACCGTCGCTGCTCTCCCACATCATCGCCAGCGCAGTGACATTGTCGCTGGTTTTGCCGGCAATCTCGGTGGCGGTCGAAATCAGTTCCGGTACTGCGCGCACGATCGTATTGCTGTGCAATCGGTGCGCCAGCAGGTGGTCGGGCAATACCGACCACAGGCCATCCGAGCACAGCAGCATCACGTCGCCTGCCTGCAGGCTCGCGCGCCGCGAAATTTCCACGATCGGCATGTTCGGCGCGCCCAGGCAATTGAACAGTTTATTGCGATCCGGATGGGTGTCGCGCTCGGACGGATCGACTTTGCCTTGCGCGATCAAGGTCTCGATGCGCGAATGGTCGCGCGTGCGCATCAGGATTTGCCCATTGCGCATCCAGTACAAGCGGGAATCGCCGCAATGCGCCCAGAATGCGTTGTTATGCTGAATCAGGCAGGCGACAATCGTCGTGCGCGGTGTCTCCGGCAGGTTGTTGATGGCGCGGTAGCGATGGATTTCCCGATGCGCGGCGAAAAAACTGTCTTCCAGAAACCGCTCCGGCTTTTTCACATACGGATTGGCGTTTTGCTGGAATAGCGAGCCGATCGTCTGCATCGCAATGGTCGCCGCCATCTCGCCCTGAATATGCCCGCCCATGCCGTCCGCCAGCAGCAGCAGCAATGCATCGCGGGTAAAACTGTACCCCATGCGGTCTTGATTGTTCTTGCGGCCGCCGATGTGGCTTTCTTGGTAGACAGAGAAGCGCATGAATTCGTTAAAAATAAGTTATACCAATCTTCCTAAAAAACGTCACTGTCATGTTTTTTAGGAGGATTGGTATTAGTGCGAGTTTTCCTGGATGGTCGTCGTCCCGGTATTGGGCGCCCGCTTGCCGAAACTGGCGAACAGGCCGCGTAATTTCCGTGTCATGACTTCCAGCTTGTCGGCGACTTTCTTTTCCTGCACCGGTTCACGCAACGCCTTTTGCAGCGCGAACACACTTTGCGGCCGCTCAAGCGGATCGAGCATCAGGCTCCAGCGGATTACCTTCATCAATTCCGGCGAATAAATGCCGTCCAGCTTGCGCAGGTACCCATCCATCTTGTCGTTGAGCTTGCGCTGATCGGCGGGCTGTGGCGGCGCGCCCACCATGCACGCAAACATCGACGCACCGATACTGTAGATATCGGTCCACGGGCCCAGGCTGCCGTTTTTGGCGTACAGTTCCGGCGCCGCAAACCCAGGGGTATACATCGGATACAGCTTCGGCAAATCGGCTTTCAACGTCTGCCGCGCAGCGCCAAAATCCAGCAGGATCGGCGTGCCGTCGACGCGCAAATAGATGTTGGCCGGTTTCAGATCCAGATGCAGCAGTTTGTTGGTATGCACTTCGCGCAGGCCGTTCATCACATGGCTGAACATCTTGCGGATGAAACGCTCCGACACCAGCGGTTTGTCACCCTTGTCGCGACGGCGCAGGATATGGTCTTGCAGCGAACGGCCCGATTCGTACGCCATCACCATGTACACCGTTTCATTGGCGCGGAAAAAATTGACCACGCTGACGACGTTCGGATGCGCAATCCGCGCCAAGGCCCGCCCTTCGTCGAAGAAGCACTTCAAGCCGATACGGAAGGTGGACAAATTTTCAGGGGAAATCGTCGGCGCCAGTTCGCCCGATTGACGCAACACCAGCGAACTCGGCAAATACTCCTTGATCGCGACTGCATTGCCATCCTCATCATAAGCAAGGTAGACGATACTGAACCCGCCGGACGCAATCTTCTTTACAATGCGGTATCCAGCGATCTCAAGTCCATCCGGTAACGGAGCATTGTTTTGTGCGGCCATATTGTCTTTTTGGAATTGCGAAATTATTTGATTGAATTGCAGGACTGAGTTTACCGGGCGCCGCCGCGCGCCACATTATGCTGTCCGCAATATTGCAAATTGCAGTTCAGCTTGGATTGTGTGGATAATTCGCTGATTTGTAAAGAACAACCGGGGATTGAATTTTGACCATTTGCAGCATGACCGGATACGCGACAAGCACGCGTGAAACCACAGGCGGAACATTGACCATTGAGTTAAAAAGCGTGAATTCGCGCTTTTTAGACCTCCAATTCCGCATTAACGACGATTTACGCGCACTGGAACCTACGCTGCGTGAAACGATCATGGGCCGCATCACGCGCGGCAAAGTCGAGTGCCGCCTCAGCTTCGGCCGCAAAGTGGCCACCGGCGGCGCACAGGCGCTCAATAGCGGCGTACTCGCAAGTCTCGCCGGGCTGCAAGCGGACATCCGCAAACAATTCAAGGATGCTGCGCCATTCTCGGTCAATGAACTGTTGCGCTGGCCGGGCGTGATCGAAGAGGCCGAAATCGGCCAGGAATCGCTGCAAACGGAAGTCGCCAGCGCGATCGCGGCGACCATTGACACATTTGTCGACAGCCGTGCCCGCGAAGGCGCGGCCTTACAGACAATGCTGACCTCCCGTATTGACGATATGGAAGCCATCGTGCAGCGGATCACACCGCTGATACCGCAGGTTATTGCGCAGTTCCAGCAAAAAGCCACCGAACGCATGCAGGAAGCGCTCGGTCTCGCGGCACAGAACGGCAATCCGGCCGCAGCGCCGACCATCTCACGCGAAGAGGCGCTGGACCGGATTCGGCAGGAAGTGACGCTGTACGGCATCCGGATCGATGTTTCCGAGGAGTTGACGCGATTGGCGGCGCATTTGACGGAAACACGCCACATCCTGAAAAAAGGCGGTCAGGTCGGCAAGCGCCTGGATTTCATGATGCAGGAGTTGAACCGCGAAGCCAATACCGTCGGCTCGAAAGCATCGGTGAAAGAACTATCCGATGCCGCCATGGCCTTGAAGCTCTTGATTGAACAGATGCGTGAACAGGTCCAGAATTTGGAGTAGGGTTTCAGGCAGTCTCATGAACGGGCCTGCCATCCCGCGTGCGCTGCGCTTTGGCACGCCGCTTTCATTGGTTTGGGGATTCCCCCGGTGCATTCTGCTGCAGACACCGCGCCTTCCCTGGACGTCGACCTGTTTGGTAGAATGCCCTCTTCGCATACGTCTACGTTGGTCGCATTACGATGCATAGAAACCCTTGATTTTTTGGGATATCGTGGGCCAGCATCTGGAATAAGCCATTCACGCATTTGCGGTCGGACGCGCCAAATACATGCCAACGCCGGGCGGCACTAAAAGTTTGACCGTAATGGATGGGATGTTGCATCGACAATCCCGTTAAAATATGTTCTCTGAGAAACACTTCCATTCTTACTCTTTGACCTTCGAGGATATCCATGCCTGACACCTCCTCTTCTTCCGGTAGCCTGTTCATGGTGGTCGCGCCATCCGGCGCAGGAAAATCGACGCTGGTCAATGCATTATTGGCGCAGGAACCTTCGATCAAGTTGTCCATTTCCTACACCACGCGTCCGCCGAGGCCGAAAGAGCAGCATGGCCGCGAATATTACTTCACATCTGCGGAAGATTTTCTGACGCGCCGCGCCGCCGGTGAATTCCTCGAATCGGCCGAAGTGCATGGCAATTTTTACGGCACTTCGCGCCTCTTGATCGCAGAACAAATGAAAGCCGGTACCGATGTTTTGCTGGAAATTGACTGGCAAGGCGCGCAACAGGTAAAAAAACAGTTTCCCCATGCAGTCGGCATTTTTATCCTGCCGCCGTCGATCGACGTATTGGAAGAGCGCCTGAAAAAGCGCGGACAGGATGAACCGAATGTCATTACGCGTCGAATTCTAGCCGCGGGCGGCGAAATCGCGCACGCGCCCGAGTTCGAATATGTTATTATTAATCAAGAGTTTGCAAGCGCTTTAACGGAATTAAGTTCGATCGTCAAAGCGACCCGTTGCCGGTTTGCGCAACAGGCAGCGCGCAACGCATCCTTATTCGCCCAACTGGGCATCCACGCCAGTTTATAAGCTATTTTGCATTTTCAGGAGTAACCATGGCTCGCATTACCATCGAAGATTGCCTCAAACAAATCCCGAACCGTTTCCAGCTCACGCTGGCTGCGACTTATCGCGCCCGTCAATTGTTGCAAGGTCACACACCGAAGGTCGATGCGAAGGACAAACCGACCGTGCTCGCGCTGCGCGAAATCGCTTCAGGCAAAGTCGGCATTGAAATGCTGAAAAAAGTGCCGAGTTAATCATTGACACGGCTGCCATGCGACTGATATTAAATCAGTATGAACCTGACACCCACGGATTCAACATTATCAGCTGCGCCGAACAGCCGAGTTGCCCCTGAGCGCTCGGTTTCAAAAGCCGCACCTCCCAAGTCCGACCCGAGTTCGCACCCGTCGAACACCAGCGTTGCATCCGTCACGCAACTGACCGCCAAACTTGCCGAATACCTGACCCCTTCCGAGCTGAAGAAGGTCAAGGAAGCATATCGCTTTTCGGACGAGATGCATCTGGGCCAGATGCGCATGTCAGGCGAACCCTACATCTCACATCCGATTGCCGTCGCCGAAATCTGCGCCGACTGGAAGCTCGACGCGCAAGCGATCATGGCAGCCTTGCTGCATGACGTGATGGAAGACCAGGATGTCAAAAAGGACGAGCTGATCGAGCGTTTCGGCGCACCGGTCGCGACTCTGGTCGACGGTTTGTCGAAGCTCGAAAAAATCGAATTCCAGAGCCAGATCGAGGCGCAGGCGGAGAATTTCCGCAAGATGTTGCTGGCGATGGCGCGTGACGTCCGTGTCATCCTGGTCAAGCTGGCCGATCGCTTGCACAACATGCGCACGCTGGGCGCGATGTCGGCCGAGAAGAAGCGTCGCATCGCGCGCGAGACGATGGAAGTCTATGTGCCGATTGCCCATCGTCTCGGCCTCAACAATATCTATCGCGAGCTGCAGGATTTGTCGTTCTCGCATCTGTATCCGGTGCGCTACCGCACGCTCGGAAAAGCCGTCAAGGCGGCGCGCGGCAACCGGCGTGAAGTCGTTAGCAAGATCCTGGACGCGGTCAACACGACGCTCGCCGCCGCCGGCATCAACGCCCAAGTGTATGGCCGCGAAAAAACGCTGTTCGGCATCTATCGCAAGATGCGCAACAAGCGTTTGTCGTTTTCACAAGTGCTGGATGTGTACGGTTTTCGCGTGGTGGTCGACAGCTTTGCGAATTGTTATGTCGCCCTAGGCACGCTGCATGCGCTGTACAAGCCGATGCCCGGCAAGTTCAAAGATTACATCGCGATTTCCAAGCTCAACGGCTACCAGTCGCTGCATACCACGCTGATCGGCCCGTACGGTACGCCGGTTGAATTCCAGATCAGAACGCAAGACATGCATCGCGTCGCAGAATCCGGCGTTGCTGCGCACTGGCTGTACAAAAACGGCGAAGGCAGCCTGACCGACTTGCAGCAACGCACCCACGCGTGGCTGCAATCCTTGCTTGATATCCAGAAGCAAACCGGTGATTCGGCCGAATTCCTGGAACACGTGAAGGTCGATCTGTTCCCGGATTCGGTCTACGTGTTCACGCCAAAATCGAAAATCATCGCGCTGCCGCGCGGCGCGACTGCACTCGATTTTGCATACACGATTCATACCGATGTCGGCGACCAGACCATCGCCGCCAAGATCAATCACGAGCAGGCGCCGTTGCGCACCGAATTGCGCAACGGCGACATCGTGGAAATCATCACGTCGACGACCTCCCGCCCGAGCCCGAACTGGCTCACGTTTGTACGGACCGGCAAGGCGCGCTCGGCAATCCGGCATCATTTACGTACCATCAACCTGTTCGAATCGATCGAACTCGGGAAGCGTTTGCTGGCACAAGCGCTGATCGGCCTGAATCTCGATCCTGCGCTGCCCGAGCCGCTGGCCGAGCGATTAATGAATGAATCGAGCGCCAAATCGCTCGATGAGCTGTACGCCGATATCGGCGTGGGCAAGCGCATGGCAGCATTGGTCGCACGTCATATTCTGGGACTGGTGGAAGACAATACCTTGCCGCAATCCGCGCTCGACAAACAAGGCGGGGGTGTCGCGTCAGGCAAGCTCGATCCGGTCATGATCTATGGCAGTGAAGGCGTCTCGGTGCAATTGGCGCAATGCTGCCTGCCGATTCCCGGCGATAGCATTATTGGGCAGTTGAAACGGGATCAGGGCATCGTCGTGCATACCGCCGACTGCGACCTCGCGAAACGCCATCGCCACAAGGAGCCGGACCGCTGGATCGATGTGGTGTGGGGTTCCGATTTGAACCGGCGCTTCGATTGCCACATCATGTTACTGGTCAAGAATGAAAAAGGCGTGCTGGCCCGTATCGCTGCAGAAATCGGTGAATCGGATGCCAACATCACCTATGTCGGCATGGATGACGATAAAGACCACCAATTGATGACGCAACTGCGCTTTACGGTGCAGGTCGAGGATCGCATCCATCTCGCTCGCTTGATGCGCAATGTGCACCGGATTCCGGGTGTGACGAGAGTCCTGCGCGAGCGGGGTTAGCAGGCGCGCCTGTCCCTATGTTGTTGGGATTTGCGGCGCTCACCGCCAACCTGTCTCCTCCATATCCATGTCAGTGCCGCACTGTTCAAGCCACGTGCATGCTCTTGTGTATCCTGCGCACGCCCAACCAGACACCCACGGCGATTATCGGCAGCAGAATGCCGGTTGCGATATCCGGATTGACTGGCCATCCGGCCGCCTTCGCCGCCTTGCCGGCATAATTGAACAAGCCTGCCAGATAATAAGAAATCGCGACCACTGACAGCCCTTCCACCGCTTGTTGCAAGCGCAACTGCTGGGCTGCACGCGTATTGAGCGATTGCAGGATTTTGCGATTCTGCTGCTCCTGCACGATACCGACCCGGGTACGCAACAAATCATTGGTGTGCGCAATGCGTTCGGCCAGCGCCTCCTGCCGTCGCGCAATCGATTCGCAAGTGCTCATGGCAGGCGCCAGTCGCCTATCCATGAATTCCGCCACGGTCGGCACACCGTCGATACGCGCTTCGCGCAATTCTTCAATGCGTGCACGTACCAGCCGGAAATACGCCTGTGACGCAGAAAAGCGATAACTGTTTTCGAGCGACAGTTTTTCAATGCGCGCCGCCAAACTGGTAATGGTGCGCAGCAATCCCTGCTCGTCGTCGGCGTGGTCGACATCCCCCATCGCTTCATCGGTATCGACCATCGCAGCGGTCAGCATCGCCAATTCGCTTTCAATTGCATTCAGGATCGGCGCGGCTTGTTGCGCATTCGGCAAACCGAGCAAGGCCATCATGCGGTAGGTTTCGATTTCCAGCACGCGCTGTACCAGGCGCCCGGCCTGCTGCTCATGAAAACCGGTATCGCGTACCACGAAGCGGCTGAAACCATCGGACTGAATCAGGAAATCAGTCCAGATTTGGCCGTCCTGCAGCGTGCGGCTGCCGACCAGCATATTTCCCTCAAAAACACGCCGCATCGCAGGCTCGGGCGCATCCGCAGCAGAATTGGCACGATCCAGCACCACATGCGCCGCCACCATGATTTTGCCCTGCAAACCGGCCAGCCATTCCTGCGGAATATGGGACAACGGCACGCGCTCGAATGCGCCGGCGATCGGCAGGTTTTCTTCGTGTGTCTGAGCAAAAGTGTAAGTCGCGAATTCGGCATGACATTCCCATTTCAAGCGAAACCGGCCGAAATCGTGAAAGAAATATTTGGCTTCCGTGCTGGGGCTGGACACGCCGAAATAAGTGCACAATGCAGATAACGCTGCATGCTGCACGGCTACGTTGTCGCTGCTGACGCCCGCCTCGTTGCGCACATACACCGCCAGATGCGTGAGACTCTCGGGCGCATCCATACGCAAAAAAGGACGCGAATGCACTTCTGCGGCCAACGGCACGCGTAGCGGATGATTCAAATTGGAATAAACGATGGCCATGGCAAAAATGAAAAATAAAATACATGAAGAGTGCCGCAATGCCGTTGCGACAACGGCATTGTTTGCCTGTGAATCTGTGAAGATGATTTTTTGATGATGCAAAAATCGTCAGCGAAACTCGGCAATGGCAATCCGCCCAGCACCAACGAATACGATCGAATGATTAGCGGTGCGCTTGATTCAATCGATTACCGGGCCGGATAACGGACCTCGGTAATTTGAAGTTCTTCTTTACCGCCTGGCGTCTGCAGCACGACCGACTCCCCTTCGTGCGCCTTGGTCAACGCCCGTGCAACCGGCGATATCCAACTGATCTTGCCATTCAACGGATCAATTTCATCGATCCCGACGATGGTGACCGTACGCTCCTCCCCGGCCTGATTCTCATACACCACCGTCGCGCCGAAAAATATCTGGTCGCTACCTTCATGCACGCTCGGGTCCACCACTTCGGCAAGATCCAGACGCTTGGTCAAGAACCGGATGCGCCGGTCGATTTCGCGCAAACGCCGCTTACCGTAGATATAGTCGCCGTTCTCCGAACGATCGCCGTTGGATGCCGCCCACGATACGATGCGCACCACTTCCGGCCGATCCACGTCGATCAGCTGCAGTAATTCGTCTTTCAAACGTTGATGGCCCTGCGGCGTGATGTAGTTCTTGGCGCCCGCCGGAATCGCCGGCAATGCCCCCTCCACATCATCATCGTCGTCGTCGCGCTCTTTTACAAATGCCTTGTTCATCATGCGTATTGTAGCGGTGAAAACTAATTTTCCAAATGTGCAAGATGATTGCTCCACTCAAATGCGGCCAATTGCATCCTGTAGAGTTCGTCGCTGGAAAGCTGCAGCTCTTGCAGTAGCTGTCCAAGCAGTGCGCTCGATTCCTCAATCCGTTCCATATATTCAGTGAGCTTGAGCAGGTTGCCGAAAAATCCGGTGCGCTTCAAAAGCGCATCCGCGATCTCATCGACGACCGGGATTTGCTCCAGAATTTTTTCCATCGGCAAGCCAAACAAGGTATTCATCAACGACATCATGCCTACCGTAAATGCCGTATCCACCATTGTGCGGTTGTTCGGTTGCAGTTGTTGCGTAATCAGTTCGAGCAGTTTGCCGCGCGTACTGGCCAACAGCAGCAAAGGCGACATTGCTTGATTGGCGTTGCCGGGTTCTGCATACAGCAATATCTGCAGCCAGCGCTGCAACTGGCGACGCCCCAGAATCACCAAGGCCTGCTTTAATGATTCAATGCGATATCCGACGCCGGCTGCCGGCGTATTCACCAGTCGCAACAGCGCCAATCCCAATGCGGCGTCATGCTTGATGCTGCTCTCGATATCGACTGTGTCGGCGTCCGACGCAATTTGCGACATGAGCTGAACAATCGCCAGTTGCGACGACGATAATTTTTTACCGGACATGATTACCGGTTTGGCAAAATAATATCCCTGAAAATACTCGAATCCCAGATCGAGACACTCCTTGAATTGTTCCTGCGTTTCGACTTTTTCAGCCAGCAGCTTTTTCCTGTTGTGGGCAAACTGTGCACTTACGCGGGACAAGTCATCACGATCCATACCGACGATATCAATCTTGATCACTGAAACCCAGGGCATTAATCTTTGCAAATCCGACGAATCGGCAATGACGTCGTCCAGCGCAAACATGTATCCCGCCTTGGACAATTCGGCCACGCGGTCGACGATTTCAGTCGTGACCTGGACTGTCTCCAGAATCTCCAATACAACTTGATTCGATGGGAGGAAGCTGACAAAGTCGCTCATCAACACAGAAGCATCGACATTGACGAATCCGCGCGAATTGCCGATCACGTTGGTCAGACCAAGTTCGGATGCATGTGCGATGACCGATGCAGTTGCCGCCCGGCCGTCGGTGACATGGGCGTCACCGATTGCTGCGCCACGAAACAATAACTCGTACGCAACGAGACTCTGATCACGATTCAAAATCGGTTGCCGTGCAAGAAAAAACTCTTTCAGGCGCTGGACTGGATCAACTGGATCGGAGGGACTATTAACCATTGAAGCACTGGTAGCGTTCATCATTTAAGCTCAGAATAAATTTGAGACATGAAGATTTACCGCTGCCGCTTAAAAATATTGCCTCATAGCATTCTACTTGCTTATTCCCGCATTTAGGGTTAACTGTACGATGCCCCTTCATTTTTGTTGTTAGTAGGAAAATAAAAACCATGC
>CAMLDH010000091.1 GCA_946478765.1 uncultured Oxalobacteraceae bacterium
GACGAGGACACCGCGCATTGCTTCTTCTGGCCGTCGAGCGCGAGTGCATAGGTGCCTATCTGTTCGCACCAGAACACCTGGTTGAAACGATCCTTGAGCTGGTGCGCTTTGCTTTCGAGGTTCTGCGCAAAAGCATGCTCGCCGAGAAGATGCGCCAGCTGCGCTGCGCGCAGTTTCGCTTCATAGACGTATCCTTGCACCTCGCACAATGCGATCGGCGCATCCGCAAGCCTGCCATCGCTGTGGAACACCGAATCGTGGGAATCTTTCCAGCCTTGCTGCGCCAGCCCTTTCTCGCTGTACCGGGCATATTCGACAAAGCCGTCGCCATCCTTGTCGCCGTATTGGTCGATCCATTGCAGCGCGCTGCGGATATTGGGCCAGATGGAACGGATGAATTCCAAGTCGCCGGTTCGCTCGTAATAGGCGCCGGCCAGACCGACGAACAGCGGTGTGGCATCCACCGTACCGTAGTAGCGCCGGAACGGAATTTCATTCAGCTCGGCCAATTCCCCCTTGCGCGCCTCATGCAGGATCTTGCCGGGTTCCGCATCGCGCGCAGGATCGAGTTCGGTCGCCTGCGTCGCCGCCAGAAAAGCCAGAACGCCTTTTGCCAGAGTGGGATCAACCCATAGATATTCGCGTGCGGTCAGAATGCCGTCGCGGCCGAAGGTCGTCGAATACCAGGGCATGCCGGCATAAGGATATTCCCCCTCCGGCAAGGTGGTGGTCAGCATGACGAGATCAGCGGTCGAGCGGTCGAGCCAGCTATTGAAAAGGGGATCGGAGGTAACGATCTTGCAGCGATTGTGCAAGCGGGAAGCAACCGCCTGCGTAACGCAATTGAAGGCGCCGAAATAATCCACGGGCGCCAGCGCTGGCTGATTTTTTGGTGCGAGATTGGTTTCGTACTCGATTTCGCATCCGATCGTCAGGTACAGATGCGCCTCGTCTTTCGGTAGTAACGAGACAATGAATTCCGCCCGATCGGATGTCAATCTGGCTGGCGTCGGAACGCAGGTAATGCGGGTCTTGCGGATGATCTGGTCCAATCCCCGGTATTGCAGCAACAGTTCATTCTCGCCGACTTGCGTCGGCAAGGTCGTGCCGCGCCGGCTGCGTTTGAACCCGCGCACTTCGAATATGTCTTTGTAATCCGATTCGAATTCGATCGACACGATCATCTCGACCGGCTCAAGTCCATAGTTGGCCACGCGCACATGTTCATGGCAGGCGTTATTCCACAAGAGCTTGGCCCGGAAGATGTGCAATTCGCCCTTGTGGATCGGATTTTTTCCACCGGGATGAAGATCGGGGTTCATCAACTCGATGATGAAAAGTCCGTTGTCGTCTTTCACCGTCGAGTTCAGGTGCATCGGTCGAACGCCATCGATCAACAACTCCTGATGGGACAGAAAGCAGGTATCGCCGTGGTAGATGCCTTCTTCCCCGAGCCCGATGGACTGGATGTCGCCGAAGCGATCGAACAGCGCAAAGGTCTCATTGTGCTTGAGCACGCGGCGGCGCTCGTCGGTCGGCGAGGAGGTGGCAAGAATATACCACTGCTCGCCCAGCTGAATTTTACCCTGTTGAATTTTATCAACCATGATTCCTCCGACCGATTACGTGTAGGGAACGTATAGGGAATTGCGTATTTTCATCCACTCGGGATTGCCGCATGAGGTTTCCAGCCGCTCAGCAATTTTCGATAGGTCCGCACATAATTGTGCGCCATATGTGCGACCGTGAAGCGCTGATCAAAGACTTGCCGGCAGGCGGCTCTATCCAGCGATCCGATGTTGCGCGCCGCGGCTATTGCTTCCTCCTGGCTGTTCACCACGAATCCTGTGACGCCGTCTTCCATGATCTCGGGTACCGAACCATGCCGGTAGGCGATTACCGGCGTTCCACAGGAAAAAGCTTCGATCATGACAAGCCCGAATGGTTCGGGCCAGTCGATGGGAAACAACAGCGCTTTTGCATGGGCCAGCAGATTGCGCTTTTCAAGTTCGTTTATTTCTCCTACGTAGGTTACCAGCGGGCTTTGAAAAAGCGGCCGAACGCATTGGTTGAAGTAAGCCTCGTCCATACCATCGATTTTTGCGGCGATCACCAACGGCACTCCGCATTGTTCTGCGATATCGATCGCGCGGTCTACCCGTTTCTCGGGCGAGATTCGGCCGATGAATGCAAAGTATTCTCCGGGCAGCGGCTGGCATGAAGAAAGTGGCGGCAAGCCGTGATACACCGTTTCGCACCAGGGCGCCAGCGGCAATGGCGCACGCTGGCTGTTCGATATCGACACCAGCG
This sequence comes from uncultured Oxalobacteraceae bacterium, assembly GCA_946478765.1. The sequence goes on from CAMLDH010000091.1 coordinate 2,311, forward strand.
GGATGGTGTTGAAGTGCTGGTAAAGCGGAACGAGCTCGGGCAAATCAAGCCGTCCATGCAAGGTTGTTACATGGGGAACGCCGAGATGCCTTGTAATGGGGAAGTGCATATAGTCGGTGTGAAAATGGATGATATCGAAACTGGCTGCGCGTTCGCATACCATGTCCATTTGGATCGCGTAATAGGCCAGCCATGGATGCTCCATTCGATCCGGCCTTATCGGATGCGCCAGGGGCGCCACGAGTTGCGCCTGTGTGATCGAATCGCCGGTGGCAAACAGGGTGACTTCGTGTCCCTGCCTGAGTAATTCTTCCGTAAGGTAAGAGATGACGCGTTCCGTGCCGCCATACGCCTGGGGCGGCACTCGTTCAAAGAGTGGAGCGACTTGTGCGATTTTCATACCGCATTCGGGGGCCATGTTCAGATGCCCGATATTAAATATGATCCGTGACAAGCAAAACGCGCACCAAGCGGGCTTGGCGGCAATCCTTCTCTCGCCTATGTCTGATAGGCGAGCAATTTTATTGACATCGATCTGCACCTCCACCATCTCTTGAAACGAAATGCGCAGTCTCTATGTCATGTCATATTAAGCATGCATATCGAAGCATGCATATTGAATTTCGACATGAATATGGGAGAACTTACTATGCAAAATCAGGAAAAATGGCCAGAGCGGGAACAGTCGACGGAACCGATTACGCCTGCGCCAGAATCCATTACGCCACCGTCGGAGCCGCTCACGCCGCCCGCTGAACCGATCGCGCCGCCGCCCGAACCGGTTACCCCGCCGGCTGAGCCGCTTGCGCAACCGATGCAAGCGGATGGCGCCGCTGAGAGCATACCGGTACAGCTTGAACCCAGTCTTGACGAAAAACTAGCGAATGCAGAAGAGCGGGCAGAGGAATTGCAAGATGCATTCCTGCGTGCCAAAGCGGAGGTGGAAAATTTCCGGCGGCGCGCGCAAGAAGACATCACGCGTGCGCATAAATTCGCCATCGAGAATTTTGCCGAAGCGCTGCTGCCGGTAAAAGACAGCCTGGAAACAGCCCTCAAGGTCGAAACGCCATCGAGCGAATCGCTCAAGCAGGGCGTCGAGATGACGTTGAAGCAACTGGATACCGCGTTCAAGAAAAACAGGTTAACAGAAATAACTCCCAAGCCGGGCGACAAGCTCGATCCGACGAGGCATCAGGCAATCTCGATGGTGCCGGCCGAACAAACGGCCAATACCATCATCAGCGTGCTGCAAAAAGGATACATGATTGCCGATCGTCTGTTGCGCCCTGCATTGGTAACGGTTGCCCAAGGAAAGGCCGACAATAAGGAGGCGGACAATAACGGCGTTTGAAAGAGAGCGGCCGCTCATGATCAATGAGTTGCGAGTGGATCTTGGCGATAAAACGATTCAATCTTTCCCTAAGCTTACGCAGCCCCTGGCTCGCGCTCCTCCATCCTGGAAACGCTGGCGTTGTCGCCCTTGACAGGCGCTGCATTTGCTTCTGCGGCTGAATCCCTGGTCAGCAGATCCCGTAGCGTTACCCTCGCGGAGCGCGCTGCCGAATCGTCGGCCGGCAGCAGGCCGTACCGGTCTTTATATTGTTGTTCGCTCAGTTGCCTTCCCGCCACCTGTGAAGGTCCTGGGGCGTGATGCCTGCAAGCGTCTCGGACCCGCTCAACTGAAGCTTCATCTCTTTACGTTTTTTCTCTTCTTTAATGGCTTCTTGCCAAAGTGTCTTGTTACCTTTTCCATACCCATTGGCAATCCACGAAGCCAGTTCCTCATCACTCAGATCTCGCACCGTTTTGCGATCCGGTCTTTTCATGTCGGCAAGTTTGGCGGCCGTATTCTTCATAAAGCCTCTCTGTTGTGCACCGAGGTCCTTCATCGCGTTGCGAAGTTCGGTGCCGGTCATCCCAGGTTTCTGTGACGCAGCGGGTTCGGGGGCATCGGGATCGTGGGCCTGCCGCAGCTTGTTAATGATTTTTGCGCGGGTATCCCGCGCCTCCTGCAGCTTGGAGAGTTGATCGCCGACGCCTTGGCCGCGCACGACGTCGCCGGCAGTTGTTTTACCTTCATGCACGACTGCAGCGAATGTTTCTTCACCTTTATCGTTTTGCTCGCGCAAAATGACGGCGGACGAAGCGCTTCCTGCTTTCCGCGCGTCGAGATCGCTCGTCCAGACAGGAGCGCCTTCCTTGCCGGGCGCGATCACGCGTGTTTGCACATCCTTGCCGTGATCCTTATTGATCTGCTTGACGATCTTTTCCATGTTTTCCGTTGACGGCGCATTGCTTCCCGCCATCTTCAGATACTTGGCCGCCTCGTCCACGTGCAGATTGTCGTAACGCCCGGTGACATGCTGCAGGTGCGCGATGATCAAGCCATGCATTCCGGTTGCGCCATTTTGGGCTGTATGGAGGCCATGCCGCTCAAGCCAGACCTTGGTTTTTTCCGCGCTTTTTTTCGCAGATGCTCCATTGACGGCATAGCCAGCCATGAGGTCGTCATAATCCACCTTCTTGCCCTCGGCAAAATACCCTCTGCCATGCAGGACCTTCTCAGCCGTGCGGCCTGCATCGGCATTCGTTTTGAGGGAGCTGAGCTGGCTGCTAGCCGATCCCTCTCGTAGTTGCCCCTGGAATCCGAGGCGCATGGATGCCGCCATATTGAGTTCCGCGTAGTTGCCGACGACCTTCCGATATGTCTCGAAGACATCGCGGCCCGCCCCTTTGAGGAAGAAATCCGCCCGCTGATCGTCGTCTTCCAGAGATGAAAGCGCCTCTTCCACCCTTTTCAGCGCATCGGCGTCGGGAGCAGGCAGCAGTTCGGCCAAGGAGAGATGCTGTTGCTTCTCCAATGGCTTGCCTGCGGCGAGGCTGTCGACTTTCCTGGCATTTTTCGCCAGATCCTGAATCTTGCTGCTGTCATAGAACGCGAACCCGTTCTGGGGCGGTTCGCCGGAACCGTCTTTCTTCCAATCGAGAAATGCGCGGTAGTCCTTCACCACCTCAAAGATTGCATGCGAGCCGAAGTATTGACTCTTCCAGAATTGATTCGGCTCCTGCTCCAGGAGCGTCCTCAACTGCACCAGCGCATCGCCCGATTCGCCTGAAGCAGGGTCTTCCGGCGCCTGCTGCTTGGCGTTCTGGCTCGCTTCCTGATACAGCTTGTTCAGGTTGTTGGAGGAAAGCAGGTGATGCGCAAGATCGGGTCCCATGCGCTCGTAGAGCGGATTTACGATGTCTTGTGCCACGCGCATTCCGGCCGTGCCGGTAACCCCGGTCAGGATCGGAACCGACACGGAGGGAGCGATGCTGTTCTTCTGTTGCTCCAGCATGCGGAAATACTGCAACTGCATTTTGTTATCCGCAGGTTCGGGAAGCTTGTGGAACCTGAGCGCGACGATGCAGGTCTGGCTGCTGTCGAGCACCCCGCCCATGACATGCTTCATGAACATGCCTTGAATGGAGCCTTCTTTCATCTCCGGGAATTTTACCTTCGGATCAATACCTTCAATCTTTCTGACGGCTTGCATGACGGCCTTTTCCACCAGCAGGCCTGCCGCCGGATTGCCGGCGCCGATGGACACGGTGATATCGGCGAACTCGCCTGCCCGGCAAAAATTGGGGTGGTTCGCCTGGGTCAGCTTGGCACTCACGCCAAGCTTGAATTCGAGCGCATCATTACGGAGGTCCGCAGTGATACCCGATGTTTCAATATCTGTGGTTTCTTCCAGCACCAGAGGAACAATACCGAGCTTGCCGCCGGCCTTCATTTGGAACTGCAACTCGACTTCGTTTTTTGTGGAATGCGAGAGGTAGGCAATGGTGCTGTAACGATGCAGCTTGTCAAGAGGCATTGGCGTGTTGGCGGCATCCATCGCCTCGCTCACCCGCTTATAGCTGGCGTCCGCCCCCTCGACTTTTTCAAGCAACGCGGGGTCCGGGTCCGGCATCTCCAAAATCTTTGCCTTGATAATCTCCAGATGGGTACCGACGCTGCCCAGTGCGGTGCTGATCGCATCATAGCTGTCGGCGACGAATTCGTCCTGCGCCAGGCGGGACTTGAAGATGTCCTGCTCCTTCACACCGGCATGCTGCTGATAGCGGCCGTTCCAGACACTATGGTCGATGTCCTCGAAGGCAATTTGATGCGACTCGGAATAAACCTTCTTGATGCCCTGCGAATCGCCAGGCCGGCTCTGCACATGCAGCGCGCCGGTTTTTTGCTCGAACTGAGCGTAAATCTTGCGCAGCTTCTCGCATTGTTCGGTAACAGCATCCACCAAGTCGCCAAATTTCTCTTTTGGCGCGCGAATGGTGCCGAGGAATAATTCGGGAATATCGGACGTCGGACCGAAGTAGTCGGTATCGTGGGTCGATTCCCGCTCTGTGCCGTCCACCGCTTTAAAGGCACTGTTCACGTCCCGGTATAACGATAATTTGGGATAGTTTTCATCGAACGTATGTTCGACCATGTTCCAGAAATCCAAGGGGAACCGCATGTCCTTGGTATACTCCCCGGAAATAAGTCTGTGCGTCGGTATCAGATCCTCGTTATCGAACTCGCGCCTTCTCAGGCTTCCCGCTGCGTTGATGCCGACAAGGTAGGAGACATCTTCCGTGCCGCCAATCCCTGCTGCTACGTTCAGCGCCGCCTCCAGTGTGGTAATGGATACCCCTTCCTTGCCTCGCTTGCCGGTCCCGCCGGCCGGTAGCGATATGGGGGCATAGGCCATGGCACTCACCGGGGGCATTTTTTCTCCTGCAGCTACGTCATGGTGCTCGGGATAAGCCGCTTCCACCAGCCGCTTCAGAGTCAAATCGGATCTTCCCCCTCTCCCCGATGCCAGCAGACCATCGACCTTCGATGCCATCAGATGAATGGCGTGCGTGTTGCACGCACCCTTTGCGACCTTCTTTTCATTAAGATACAGCGGGACAGGCTTTGCCTGGTAAGGCGCGCCGGTGGTGAACGCCTTCACCGCACCTTCGAATGCCTGAATCCCCTCCATCAACTTCCGCGTCTTGGGGCCGGCCGATGGCATCAGGCGGGGGAGAACCGAGCCGTTAGCCTTGTTCTTGGCGACGATCTTTGTCTGGTCCGTGTAGGATCCCGATTCGGTATAGTTCGTCCCGGTGGTCAGCGCCAACTTGCCCTGGGCCTGGAGCGAAACAGGCCCCAAGCTGCCACCGGCACTAAGCGTCAGCTTCGTCGTCAGCATGTCCCAATCATTTTGATCGTGATCTTCATCGACTAACTTCACATGAGCGCTTTCCAGGCCCAGGCCGGCACCCAGCGCTGCCGGTCCGACTCCTCCACTGATGCCGAGTTCAAATGTAGCCTGGTTAATGACCGCGGACCCGGCGCGGCCCGATACCATGCCCGGGTTAACGCCCTTCATCCTCGCCGTTTCCTCGTCGGCGTATCGCGTGAATACCGGAGTCGCTGCGGCGGACAGATGGTGACGTTTCAATTCGTCGAAGAATGCCTGTAACCCTAATAACGCCTGCTTCTTTTCTCCGGTGGCGGTGATTGCCTGCGCGCCGCAGATTTCCGCCGAATGTTTGCAGCAATCGCGGACAGCGAACCCCAGCTTGGCCTGGTCGAGATCTTCCCGGTCAGCCAGGCTGGACAGCTTTCCAAGTTCTGCTTGCAACTTGTTTACGGAAGTTTGTCCCAGGACATCGGATGCCTTGTCAAAGTAATCCTTGAAGTTCTGGGACAGGTCCTTGAGATGCTCTTTATTGATTTCGTGGCTACGCGGATCAACAACCTGGTGGTTGGCAGATGCGAGCGGAACCATGCTTCCAGCGGAAGCGGATGTGAATTCGGCTTCCGGCAATGCATGCTTCGCAGCTGTCCGGACGGGCGATGCACCGGTGTTTCGTGACTGCAGAACCCGCAGGAGCCTCGTCATGTTTTCCGCACCCGCCTCGTGAACGCCTGGCGGCACCGCGGACAAGGGCAGTGTGCCCGATGCATTGGGGGACCCGGCGTTTCCAAGTTGCGGCGCCGCCGCTGCCGGCGTTTCCATGCGTTCCTTCCTGCCGAACGCGGGTACGCAGGCTTTGAATGCAGAGGGCATGGCTGGCATTTTCATCGTTAAATCCTTGCCGGCTGAATTTCTTGACTTGCTACCGTAAAGAGCAAGGGCACATCACGTCGCATGACGATGACGCTGACCTATGCATCGTTCCGCGCGGTTACGGCACATCGCGCCGATCCGGGCAGGATGCCGGCCCATGCCGCCCGGAGGAATGCGGCGACAAGGACGGAAAGGGCATCCGCCAGGACTTGACATGTTGTCCGTAACGGTGTAAAGCGCTCGTTTATAGGTGGCAGGTTACGGTGGCCGGTTCCAACTTTTTTCGAGTTGATTGCGCGCCGCGGAAAGCTGCTCTATAAATGTTGGCGCACCCCAAAGCCAGCTCGCGACATATGCGGTCATGTGTCGCTGCCCCTGTCTTCCAGGCTGTGTAGTCCGCATGATGCGGTGCTGGCGCCCATCCTCTTTAGAAGCAAATCCATCATGCCATATTACTTATCTATCATTACAATTATTGTCTTGATTAAGACAATAATCTATTATTAGGGTATGAATACTGCAGCGTCTCAATGGCTCCTCTTCATTGTTAGCTTGCCCACCACCAGCGCTACCGCACGCATGCGTATCTGGCGAGCATTAAAGTCTTCGGGTTGTGGCGCCTTGCGTGATGGCGCCTATCTGCTGCCGTACAGCCCAGTGCAGAAACAGACTCTCTTTGATTTGTCCGAAGAAACGGTGCGCGAAGGCGGTGTTGCCTGGTTATTGACTGTGCGTGCGCAGTCCGACGAAGAAAACGCGGCCTTTCGTGCCTTGTTTGATCGCGCCGGCGACTATGCAGCGTGGTTGAAAGTGCTCGCGGAAGTACGAAGAACGCTTCCGGCCGTAACGCCAACGGATATTACCAAGTCGTTGCGCAAACTGCGTCGAGAGTATGAGGCGCTTCGGGCCATCGATTATTTCCCGAATGATGCTAGTGCCCAGGCAGAGACGGCTTGGATGGATTTTATGCAGGCGGCCGATAGCATGCTGTCGCCTGGCGAACCGCATGCGGTGACCGCGTCGATTGCCCGGCTTGACCCGAACCATTATCAAGGGCGCACTTGGGCGACGCGGCAGCGCCTGTGGGTCGATCGGGTTGCCAGTGCGTGGCTGATTCGCCGGTTTATTGATCGCAAGGCAGACTTCCTTTGGCTGGAATCACCTGCGGCGTGCCCACCGGATGCGCTTGGCTTCGACTTCGATGGCGCGACTTTCACGCACGTGGGAGACCGCGTGAGCTTTGAAGTGCTGCTGGCTAGTTTTGGGCTCGATCAGGATCGCGGCTTGGCGCGGCTTGGCGCCATGGTCCATGCGCTAGATGTCGGGGGTGGTTTCGTACCGGAAGCGAGCGGATTCGAGGCGATGCTGACCGGGGCGCGCCAGCGTGCGGCGAATGACGATCAGTTGCTTACCGACATCGGCGTTGTCCTTGATGCGCTGTACCTTCATTTCTCGAATGATCCACAAGTCGTATCAACAAAAAAAACAGGGGGAAGATAATTGAGTGCTAACGAACAAGCGACCGCCAATCCACGCTATACCCTTTGGCAAATGGTGCTGTACATGCTGCGATTGGGCTCGCTGGGGTTCGGCGGCCCGGTCGCGCTTGTGGGATATATGTACCGGGACTTGGTCGAAGGCCGTAAATGGATCAGCGAAGACGATTACAAAGAAGGACTGGCGCTGGCGCAGCTTGCACCCGGCCCCTTGGCGGCGCAACTCGGGATTTATCTCGGCTATGTGCACTACCGCCTCCTGGGCGCGACCTTGGCCGGGCTCGCCTTCGTGATTCCCTCGTTCCTGATGGTGGTGGCGCTGGGCTGGACGTACGTGCGTTACGGCGGCTTGTCCTGGATGCAGGCCGTGTTTTACGGCGTGGGCGCGGCGGTGATCGGGATCATCGCGATGAGTGCGAAAAAGCTGACCAGCAAGAGTGTCGGCAAGGATAAGTTGCTGTGGGCGATTTACCTGCTGCTGGCGGCGGTGACGGTCATCACCGAATCCGAAATTGCATGGCTATTTATTGCTGCCGGTGTATTGGTGTGGTTCCTGCGCGCGCCGCCTAAATGGCTTAACAGAAGCGGCCTCAACGCAATTGGGTTGACGCAAGCGCCGATGGCAGGCGGATTTTTCGGCGCACTGGACGTTTCACTGTTGACGCAAATCGGCATTTTCTTTGCCAAGGCTGGTGCTTTCGTGTTCGGCTCCGGCCTCGCGATCGTGCCTTTCCTGTATGGCGGGGTGGTCACCGAGCATCATTGGCTGACCGACAAACAATTCGTCGATGCGGTGGCGGTGGCCATGATCACGCCGGGACCGGTGGTGATCACGGTCGGTTTTATCGGCTACCTGATTGCCGGTCTGCCGGGGGCATGCGTGGCGGCGCTCGCGACTTTCGTGCCGTGCTATTTGTTCACCGTCATTCCGGCGCCGTATTTTAAAAAGTACGGCAAGTTGCCCGCCGTTATTGCGTTTGTCGATGGCATCACCGCAGCCGCGATCGGCGCGATCACCGGCTCGGTCATCGTGATCGCCAAACGCTCGATCATTGATATCCCGACCGCCCTGATTGCGGTGGTCACGATTGCGCTGCTCTGGAAGTTCAAGAAGCTGCAAGAACCGGTCGTGGTCGCTGCCGCTGCGGCCATTGGCTTGATCATTTACCCGCTGCTGCGTCACTAAGGACCCGCGCAGCACATTTGCTGGACATGGATCAAACCGGCTGGAACTGAAGAGTGTTATGAAATTCGCCGGAACGGCCGCGATATCCGGTTGTTTCAAGGCGGCTACGAGGCATTCTCCGGGACCCTGGCCCCTGTCAACGTGAGCAAGGTAAAGAGGTGAAATCATGAAGTGGATAACACGCGAACGACCAAAGATCGATCGCATTGCCTGTCCGTGGCTCATTGCGCGCTTCATCGACCGGGAACCGGAATTTCTCTATGTGCCGACCCAAGACGTGCTCAAGGTCGCCGAAGGGACTGGCGCGATTCCCTACGACATTCCCGGTGTCGAGATGTCGCACGTCGGTGATTTGTGCAGCTTCGACGCCTTCCTTGAAAAATACAGCCTTACCGATCCGGCACTGCAGCAACTCGCCGCGATCGTACGCGGCGCCGATACCTCGCGACTGGATTTGACGCCGCAGTCGCACGGCTTGTATGCGCTGTCGCTTGGGCTATCGCAAACATTTTCCGATGATCATGAAATGCTCAAGCATGGCATGGTCATGTACGACGCGCTTTATGCCTGGTGTCAGAGCTGCCAAACGGAAACGCACAACTGGCCGCCTGCAATATCGTGGCAATCCATCAGCACATGACGCACGAGCAGCCGCATTATTTGTTCCTGCATTACTGGGGCAAGGGAAAAGCGGTCGATCTGGCCAAGAGCGTCAAGAAAGCATTGGATGTGCAAGCCGGCTTGCACAAATAGGAGCGGTCCATGAAGTCATTGTTGATTGCAGC
>CAMLDH010000092.1 GCA_946478765.1 uncultured Oxalobacteraceae bacterium
CCATACATTTCGCGTAGAAAGCTCACCCAGTCCGGCGCACGCAATACGGCTTCCACTTCGCGCGCCAGGGCCAGCGCTTTTTGCGCCGACCATTGCGGCAATACGCCCGCATGCACGATCAGGTGTCCGTTCTCGAAATACGCGAGCGGTTGACGGCGCAACCAGTCAAGCAACTCATCGCGATCGGGCGCTTGCAGGATGTCGTTCAGGGTATCGGATCGATGCGGTTTCCGGATGCCGTTTGCAACGGCAAGCAGGTGCAGGTCGTGGTTGCCCAGCACTACGGTCGCGCTATCGCCGAGCGCGCGAATATAGCGCAGCATCGCCAGGGATTCCGGTCCTCGATTGACCAGGTCGCCGGCAAATAGCAATTTTGGATTGGCGGATTCTGATCGGATGCGGTCGATCAGCGCAAGCACGCGTTGATGGCAGCCTTGCGAATCTCCAATGGCATAAATAGTCATAAGTAAAGGTTAGAGTAACGAAACCGGTTGACTCATGCCAAAAGGCAAGATTAAACGTTCGCCAGGCACTATAAAGATGTTGAGAGTGAATTTATTTCAATGGTAACAATTAATTACATCGATTCAGGCCGATTCCTGTTGTAATTCGTCATTCAATTCAACGCCAATGCGATTTTATTAACATACTCACGTAAAATTACGGGTTAGCCGCATTTTCAATCATGCGTAGGATACAGAATGATTTTAGTAACAGGTGGGGCCGGCTTTATCGGTTCAAATTTTGTTCTCGATTGGCTGGCAAGGGACGGCAACACGGTCATTAATGTTGACAAGTTGACCTATGCCGGCAATCTGAACAATTTGTTGGCGGTCAGGCAGGATGCGCGGCATATTTTCATCAAAGGCGACATCTGCGATACGGTGCAGATCGCGCAACTGCTGGCGACGCATAAACCGCGTGCGATTGTGCATTTTGCAGCCGAAAGCCATGTCGATCGTTCCATCCTCGGTCCCGGCGCGTTCGTGACGACCAACGTCAACGGCACCTTCAGTTTGCTGGAAGCGGCGCGCGCGTATTGGTCGGGCCTGTCCGGCGCCGCGCAAGCTGCATTCCGCTTTTTGCATGTGTCTACCGATGAAGTGTATGGATCGCTCGGGCCGCAAGATGCGCCGTTTAGCGAGACCACCGCATACGCACCGAACAGTCCCTACTCTGCATCGAAGGCCGCCGCCGACCATTTGGTGCGCGCCTATCATCACACTTACGGTTTGCCGACGCTCACGACCAATTGCTCGAACAATTACGGCCCTTACCATTTCCCTGAAAAGCTGATCCCCTTGATGATCACGAACGCGCTCGCCGGCAAGCCGCTGCCGGTGTACGGCGACGGTCAGCAAGTGCGCGACTGGCTGTATGTGGGCGACCACTGCACGGCAATCCGCCGTGTCCTTGAGGATGGCACGCCGGGTGAGACTTACAACATCGGTGGCTGGAACGAAAAGACCAACCTGGACGTGGTCAAAACCCTGTGCGTTATTCTTGACCGGCTTGCACCGAAGGCCGACGCCGGCAGTTATTTTGAGCAAATTGCCTACGTTAAAGATCGTCCCGGCCATGACCGGCGCTATGCGATCGACGCGCGCAAGATCGAGCGCGAACTTGGCTGGACGCCGGCCGAGACCTTCGACAGCGGCATCGCAAAAACAGTGCAGTGGTATCTGGATCATCAGGACTGGGTGCGCGACGTGCAGTCCGGCGATTACCTGAAATGGCTGCAGCAAAATTACAGTGAACGTGACGCTGTGCGGGAGACGGCATGATGACGAAACTTTCGCAGTCAGCGGCGCGCAAAGGCATCATCCTGGCGGGCGGTTCCGGCACCCGGCTTTATCCTGTCACGACCTCGGTATCCAAGCAATTGCTGCCGGTGTACGACAAGCCGATGATCTATTACCCGCTCACCACGCTGATGCTGGCCGGTATGCGCGACATCCTGCTCATCTCGACACCGCAGGACACGCCGCGTTTTCGCGAATTGCTTGGCGATGGCAGCCAATGGGGCATCAATCTCAGCTATGCGGTACAACCGTCGCCGGATGGTTTGGCGCAAGCGTTCATTATCGGACGAGAGTTTGTCGGCAAAGATCCGTCGGCGCTGATTTTGGGCGACAACATCTATTACGGGCATGAGTTCGATGTGCAGTTGCATACTGCGTCTTCCCGCACTGACGGCGCCACTGTTTTTGCGTATCACGTCACCGATCCCGAGCGCTACGGCGTGGTGGAATTCGACGCCGATCGCCGTGCGGTCAGCATTGTCGAAAAGCCCGCCAATCCAAAGTCGAACTATGCGGTCACCGGGCTGTATTTCTACGACAACCAGGTGTGCGATATCGCCGCCGCTATCCAGCCGTCGGCACGCGGGGAACTCGAAATCACCGATGTCAATCGCACTTATCTCGAACGCGGCATGCTCAATGTCGAAGTGATGGGGCGCGGCATGGCTTGGCTCGACACCGGTACGCATGAGTCGCTGCTCGACGCCGCGCAATTCATTGCGACGCTCGAAAAGCGGCAGGGCCTGAAAGTCGCATGCCCTGAAGAAATCGCGTATCGCAAAGGCTATATCGACGCCGCGCAACTGGAAAAACTCGCGCATCCCTTGCAGAAAAATGGCTACGGACGCTATTTGATGCAGATCCTGACTGATAAGGTATTTTGATCATGCACCTTGTTGCCACGCAGATTCCCGATGTCGTCATTCTTGAGCCGAACGTGTTCGGCGACGATCGCGGTTTCTTTTTCGAGAGTTTCAACGAACGGCGTTTCGCGCAACTGCTGGGTGCCGGCAGTGAAAACCTGCGCTTCGTGCAAGACAACCATTCGAAATCCGTGCGCCAGGTGCTGCGCGGTTTGCACTACCAGATCCAGCAGCCGCAAGGCAAGCTGGTGCGTGTGATTGCCGGCGAAGTTTTCGATGTCGCGGTCGATATCCGCAAGAATTCCGCGACCTTCGGCCGCTGGGTCGGCGCCACGCTGTCGGCGGACAACAAGCGTCAGATGTGGGTGCCGCCCGGCTTTGCGCATGGTTTTGTCGTGACCAGCGAATCGGCGGAATTTCTGTACAAAACCACCGATTACTGGGCGCCGGAATATGAGCGCTGCATCCGGTGGAACGACCCGGCAATCGGCATCGACTGGCCGATCGATACGCCGCTGCTGTCTGCCAAGGATGCGAACGGCAAGTTGCTGGCGGATGCAGAGGTATTCGCATGAAAATTCTGTTGACCGGTAAAAACGGGCAGGTCGGCTATGAACTGGCGCGCACGCTGCAAAGCCTGGGGCAGGTGACAGCGGTTGATGTGGATCAAATGGATTTGACCAACCTGGATCAGGTGCGTGCGGTGATTCGCAGCGTCAAGCCCGGCCTGATCGTCAATCCGGCCGCCTATACCGCGGTCGACAGCGCCGAGGCTGAACCGGACTTGGCGATGCGCATCAATGGCGAGGCGCCCGCCGTCATTGCGGAAGAGGCGAAACGGCTGGGCGCGGCGATGATTCATTATTCGACCGACTATGTATTCGATGGCAGCAAAATCGGCCCCTATACTGAAGACGATCTGCCCAATCCGATCAATGTGTATGGCCGCACCAAGCTGGCGGGCGAGCAGGCGGTCCAGGCAGCCGGCATTCCGTATCTGATTCTTCGCACCAGCTGGGTGTATGGCATGCGCGGGAAAAATTTTCTGCTGACGGTGCGGCGTTTGATGCAGGAGCGCGATGAATTGCGCATCGTCGACGACCAGTATGGGGCGCCCACTTGGTGTCGCACGCTGGCCGATACGACCGCGAATATTGTGACGCAACTACAGGTGTCCGGCGGCGACCCGATAGCGCAAGAGTGTTGGCAGGAACGCTCCGGCATTTACCATCTTACTGCTCAAGGTCAAACCACGTGGCATGAATTCGCGCAAGCTATCGTGGCGCGCTTGCCCGACGCGAAAAAGCCGGTGGTCACGCCAATCCGGACACAGGATTACCCGTTGCCCGCCAGCAGGCCAGTCAATTCAGTAATGTCTTGCGAGCGTTTGATGAGCACGTTTTGTCGTTTGCCCGATTGGGAAACCGCATTGCATTTGTGCATTGAATAACTTCAGGTAGTATTGCACCGATTTTACAAATCCACGATGTTGAACCTGCCGTACCTAGCTAAAGACTGCGAGATCCCATTATGTTAATTCCCGTCATTCTCTCGGGTGGAGCCGGCACCCGCCTGTGGCCGGTATCGCGTGAAGCGCATCCAAAACCTTTCATGCGTATCGCCGGCGGCAAAAGCCTGCTGACGCAGACGCATGAGCGTGCGCTCGCCGTGTCGGATCAGACCGCACCGCTGATCGTGACCAATCGGGATTATTATTTTTTGTCGCATGATGAACTCGCCAACCAGGATGTCCAGCCGCATTATCTGCTGGAGCCGGCCGGCCGCAACACGACGCCGGCGATCGCGCTCGCTGCGCTATGGGCAATGCGCCAGAAAAAAGATGCCTGTCTGCTGGTGATGCCGGCCGATCATTTGATCAAGGACACGCCGTCCTTTTATACCGCAGTACGCCAGGCGCACGTGTTGGCGCGAGATGGTCAACTGGTGCTGTTCGGCGTTCGGCCTACCGGCCCGGAAACCGGTTTCGGCTATATTGAAATGGGGCCGTCGCTGACGCCGTATGCCAATTCGGTGCAGCGTTTTGTCGAGAAACCGGATGCCGCAACGGCTGCGCAATATTTAGCGCAAGGCAATTACGTGTGGAACAGCGGCATGTTCTGTTTCACTGCGCGCGCCATCATCGATGCGCTGGACGCACATGCGCCGGCGCTGATGGCTGCGGCGCGTGCAGTATGGGAAGAAACACCGGCCCATGGCAGCAAGGTCGAATTGCCGGCGAGTTTTGCCGCGCTGGAGAATATCTCGATCGACTATGCGGTGATGGAAAAGGCGCAAAACATTTCCGTCATTCCGGGCGATTTCGACTGGAGCGACATCGGCGCATGGAACGCCGTGGCCGATGCCTGTACCGCTGATGCCCACGGCAATACCATCAGCGGCGAAAACATCGTGATCGACAGCCGCAACACCCATATCGAAAATCATGATCGCCTGGTAGCGGCCATCGGCCTCGACAATCTGTTGATCATCGATACGCCGGATGCATTGCTGGTCGCCGACAAATCGAAGAGCCAGGAAGTGCGGCAGGTCGTCAGTCGTCTCAAAGCCAGTCATCACGAAGCGCACAAGCAGCATCGCACGGTGATGCGTCCCTGGGGTACCTATACGGTGCTCGAAGAGGGACCCGGGTTCAAGATCAAGCGTATTGCAGTCAAACCGGGCGCATCGTTGTCGCTGCAGATGCATCATCATCGCAGCGAGCATTGGGTCGTCGTATCGGGAACGGCGGAAGTGATCAATGGCGAACAGAGCATTGTCCTGAATGCAAATCAATCGACTTACATTCCGGCAGGGCATAAACACCGTCTTGCGAACATGGGTGAATCCGAGCTGTCGTTGATCGAGGTACAATGCGGCCATTATCTGGGCGAAGACGATATCGTCCGGTTCGACGATATCTATGGCAGGGTTTAATCAATGGCAGAGTGTAATCAATGGCAGTAGGCATGTTGCGCACGGTATGGAGCTACCGCGGCTTCATACTGGGCAGCGTCAAGCGCGAATTTCAATCGCGCTACCGGAATTCCCTGTTAGGCGCGGCATGGACCGTCCTTAATCCGCTGGCAATGATCGTGGTCTACACGGTCATCTTTTCCCAGGTAATGAAAGCCAGGCTGCCGGGTGTGGACAACAGCTTCGCGTATAGCATTTACCTGTGTGCCGGCGTACTCACATGGGGCCTGTTTGCGGAAATCACCGGGCGTGCGCAAAACGTTTTTCTTGAGCACGCGAACCTGATCAAGAAAATCAACTTTCCCCGCATTTGCCTGCCGATCATTGTGGTGCTGAATGCGAGCGTCAACTTTGCGATTATTTTCGGATTGTTCATCGTATTTTTGATCTTCTCCGGCAATTTCCCCGGAACGCATTTTGTCGCCATCATTCCGGTGCTGTTCATCCAGATTGCATTTTCTATCGGGTTGGGCATCGTGCTGGGGGTGCTCAATGTCTTTTTTCGCGATGTCGGTCAATTCTTCACTGTGCTGTTGCAATTCTGGTTCTGGTTTACGCCGGTCGTCTATACCGCAGCGATTTTGCCGCAGCGCGTGCAACCCTATCTTCACTTGAACCCGATGACGCCGCTGATCGCTGCGTATCAGGACATTCTTGTCCATGCGGTATGGCCGCACTGGAGCAGCCTGTTGTTTCCCGCGATCTTCGGCATCTTGTTGTGCGTGTTTGGCATGCGCCTGTTTCGCAAACGGGTCGGCGAGATCGTGGATGAGCTTTGAATTCCGAAATAATCAATCTGAAACTTGAAAATGAAAAAAACATCGATTGCCATCATTACCGGCATCACCGGCCAGGACGGTGCGTATCTTGCCGAGCTGTTGCTTAACAAGGGCTATCAGGTGGTTGGCACCTACCGCCGCACCAGCTCCGTCAATTTCTGGCGCATTGAAGAACTGGGCATCGACAAGCATGCCAACCTGCGTCTGGTCGAATATGATTTGACCGATCTGGGGTCCAGCATCCGTTTGCTGCAATCGACCGGCGCCACTGAAATTTATAACCTGGCCGCCCAAAGCTTTGTCGGCGTGTCGTTCGACCAGCCGGCCACGACCGCGCAGATCACCGGAATCGGGCCATTGCATTTGCTGGAGGCGATCCGGATCGTCAATCCGGCGATACGTTTCTATCAGGCGTCGACCTCCGAAATGTTCGGCAAGGTACAAGCAGTGCCGCAAATTGAAGACACGCCGTTTTATCCCCGCAGTCCGTATGGCGTCGCCAAGCTGTATGCGCACTGGATGACGATCAATTATCGCGAGTCATACAATATTTTTGGCTGCAGCGGCATATTGTTCAATCATGAGTCGCCGTTGCGCGGACGCGAATTCGTCACGCGAAAAATTACCGACTCGGTCGCCAAAATCCGGCTCGGCCAGTTGGACGTGCTGGAACTCGGCAACATTGATGCGAAGCGCGATTGGGGCTTTGCGAAAGAATATGTCGACGGTATGTGGCGCATGTTGCAAGCGGATGAGCCGGATACCTATGTGCTGGCGACCAATCGTACCGAGACGGTGCGCGATTTCGTGACAATGGCGTTCAAGTCTGCTGGATACCAGATCGAATGGCGCGGCAAGAACGAGCAGGAAACCGGCGTCGATACCGCAACCGGCAAGACGCTGGTGCGCGTGAATCCGAAATTCTATCGCCCGGCGGAAGTGGATTTACTGATCGGCAATCCAGCCAAGGCGAAAGCCAGGCTCGGATGGGCGCCCGAGACAACGCTGGAGCAGTTGTGCCAGATGATGGTGCAAGCTGACCTGCGGAGAAACGAGCGTGGTTTCTCATTCTGAAACAAAAATTGCGGCCACACGTGGCCGCGTGTTGCTGACGGGGGCCAACGGTTTTACCGGAGTGCACCTGCGCGCCGAACTGGAAGCGGCCGGCTATGCCGTGGTGGGCGCAGTGGTCGGCCTGCCGGCAGGACCGCACGAAGTAGCGCTGGATATTACGTCGCTCGATAACTGCCGTAGCGTGATGGAGGCGGTACGCCCGGACTATCTGGTGCACCTGGCTGCAATCAGTTTTGTGCAGCATGCGGATGCCGAAGCGTTTTACCGCGTCAATGTCATCGGCACATTGAACCTGTTGCAGGCGTTGGTGGATGCCGGCGTGTCGCCGCGCCGCGTTTTGATCGCCAGTAGCGCCAACGTCTACGGCAATGCGACCGCCGGCATCATTGCCGAATCGCAAGCGCCGCAACCGGTCAACCATTATGCGGCCAGCAAGCTGGCGATGGAGCACATGGCGCGGACCTGGAATGACCGTTTGCCGATTGTGATGACGCGCCCGTTCAATTACACCGGGATCGGACAGGAGCGGCATTTCCTGGTGCCGAAAATCGTGTCGCATTTCGTGCAGCGCGCGCCGGTGATCGAGTTGGGAAATCTCGACGTGGAACGGGATTTTTCCGATGTGCGAACGGTGGCGCGCATCTATCGGGGTTTGCTGGAATGCGATTGCGCCGGACAGACGGTGAATGTGTGCAGCGGCCGTCCTTATTCGTTGCGCGGCATTCTGGCGATGATGGAAGAGATCTGCGGTTACCGGATCGACATACAGGTTAATCCCGCTTTCGTGCGTCAGTCGGAAGTGAAAATCTTGATAGGTTCGCCTGAACGGATGCGTGCATTATTGGGTGAAATCAACGTGATTCCGTTGGAACAGACTTTACGCTGGATGGCGCAGGCATGAGTTCGATGCGGGTGGGTTTAAGTACGACCACGATTGAGCATGCGTTGACGCAGGGACGACTGGATGGGATCGGCGTGTACACCAATGCGCTGATGCAGGGACTGCCGGCCGTCGGCTGTGCTGTTGGCGGATTTTCGTATCCTCCGCTGCGCGATGGCGGACTGTCCAGGCAATTTTCTGCCGGGCGTGCAATGCCGCGGCCCTATACCGTTTTGTCGATGCGGGATATGTTGACGCCAAGTGCGGTGCGCAGCCCTATGCCGGTGGACATTTACCACGCAACGGATTATCGGATCGTCCGCATGACATGTCCTGTGGTGGCGACCTTGCATGACGCGATTCCACTGAAATATCCTGAATGGTGCAGCCCGCGATTGCGCGCACTCAAGAATTGGGTGCAGAAAAAAGCGGCGCACAATGCCGATCATGTGATTGCGTTGTCAAATTTTGCGGTGGCTGAACTGATCGAATATTTCGAGGTCGATGAGAAGCGCATTACAGTAGTGCATTGCGGTGTCGGTAGCGAATGGCAGCAAACGCCGCAAGCAGCGGAGGTCGCAGACACGCTCGTCAAGTATGGACTGGAGCGCGGCTATTTTCTCTTCGTCGGCACGTTGCAGCCGCGGAAGAATGTGGCGCGCATCCTCGACGCGTATCTGGGCCTGCCCGCTGCGGTGCGGCGCGCCCGACAGCTGGTGATTGTCGGCCGTGCCGGCTGGCGTTGCGATGACGTGCTGAAGAAAATGCAGGCGGCGATTCAGAATGGCGAAAAGATCGTGTGGCTGAACGACGTGGCTGGCGAAGAACCGCTGCGACGGATCTATGCGGGAGCAGGCGTTTTCGTGTTTCCATCCTTGTATGAAGGATTCGGCATTCCGGTCGCGGAAGCATTTGCTTGCGGCGTACCGGTCGTGACGTCGAACACAACATCGCTGCCCGAAGTATCTCAAGGCGCTGCCCTGGAAATCGACCCGTTATCGGTCAGTGAGATCGGCGGCGCGATGTTAAGCCTGGTGCAGGACGAAGCGCTGCGAGCCCGTTGCATGGCGGCCGGCAAGGAGCGCGCATCCCAATTGACGTGGCATCGCACAGCCCAGCAAACGGCCGCTGTGTATCATGCCGTACTGGGCCGTCGATAATCAAAAAAATACTATGCCGGCAACAATGCGTGTTCTGCACGTCTTCAAAACTTATTATCCGGATTCTCTCGGCGGCGTTGAGCAGGTGATCCGGCAACTGAGTAGCGCCACGTCGCGCATGGGGGTGTCGAACCAGATATTCACATTAAGCAGGCAGGCGTCAACAACGCCCGTGCTGCGCGACGGCGCCACCACGATCATCCGCGCCAAAACCAATCTGGAAATCGCATCGACGCCGATGTCGTATCCGGCGATTTCGGCATTTCGCGCTACGCTCAAGCAGGTGGATCTGGTGCATTACCATTATCCGTGGCCGTTCGGCGATCTGCTGCATTTGCTCGCCGGGCAATCCAAGCCGGCGGTACTGACCTATCACTCGGATGTGGTTCGCCAACAAATGCTGATGCCGATCTATCGGCCTCTGATGCGGCGCTTTTTCACGAAGCTGCGCGCCATTGTGCCGACCTCGCCCAATTATTTGCAGAGCAGCGAATTGCTGCAGGATTACCGCGACAAAACCACCATCATTCCGATCGGCCTGGATCAGCATAGCTATCCGGAGCCCGTGTCCGCGCGGATCGATCACTGGCGCAGCGAAGTAGGACAGGATTTCTTCCTGTTTGTCGGCGTGCTGCGCTATTACAAGGGTTTGCATATTCTGCTGGACGCCTGCGTCAACAGTCAGAGCCGGGTGGTCATCGTCGGCGCCGGACCGGTGGAGGCGGATCTGAAGCAACAGGCGCTGCGCCTCGGCGTGAAGAACGTGTATTTTCTGGGTGCAGTATCGGACGAGGACAAGATCGCATTGGTGAAGCTATGCCGGGGCGTCGTGTTTCCATCGCATTTGCGGTCCGAAGCATTTGGGGTCACCTTGCTGGAAGGCGCCATGTTCGGCAAACCGCTTATTTCGTCGGAAATCGGCACCGGCAGCAGCTACGTCAATATCGATGGCGTCACCGGTATCGTGGTGCCGCCCAACGATCCGGTTGCGCTGCGCGACGCGATGCGTCGGCTGGGTCAGGATGAGGCGCTCGCGACCAAAATGGGACGGTGCGCCCGCGCGCGGTTCGAAACGCTTTTTACCGCGGAGCAGATGGGACAGTCTTACGTCGCGCTTTACAAAGCCGTGCTGGGCAGGGACAGTTGATGCGCAAATTATGGCATGGGATTTGGGTGACCGAATTGCGCAGCGCCGATGGCGCGACTGCATTGGTGGCCGATCACGGCGCACACGTGTTGTCATGGGTGCCGGCGGGCGGCGAGGAAGCCTTGTTCCTGAGCGGGCATTCCCGCTATGGCGCCAATGACGCGATACGCGGCGGGGCGCCGATCATCTTTCCGCAATTCGGCGAGCGCGGCAGCGGCCAGCGCCACGGTTTTGCAAGGACCGCCGACTGGCGGCTGGATTTTGCCGGCAGCGAGCAGGGACGCGCAATCGCACGCTATGCATTGACGCATGAGCACGTATCCGGCGCCGGCTGGCCGCATCCATTTCACCTGGCATTTGAAGTGGCCTTGCATGGACAGCAATTGCAGATGACGCTGTCGGTACATAATCCGTCCGATACGCACTGGGAGTTCAATGCCGCGCTGCACACGTATCTGCAGGTGGCGGATCTCGCCAACGTTGGCCTGTCGGGATTGCAAGGGCTGACGTTCATCGACCAGGTTCATGCCGGCATGCGCCAAGTGCAGCAGCAAGAGTGCTTGCGAATCGAGGGGGAAATCGATCGTATTTATCTCGATGCCAGCAATGCACTGACCTTGCAGGATCGTCAGCGCGGCATGCGCGTGCAGCAAAGCGGGTTTCCCGATGCGGTAGTGTGGAATCCTGGCAGTGAAAAATCCGCGTCGCTGGCTGATCTGACGCAGGACTCGTATCAATCGTTCTTGTGTGTCGAAGCGGCTGCGGTGGATCGGCCTGTTGGCCTGGCGGCAGGGGCGCGCTGGCATGGCACTCAAATCCTCACCATAATAAAAACATAAAAATCAGGCTGTCAGAACGCATTTCAGTTATCCGGCATGCGCAGGCTATTATTCAAATTGTCTTCACTGTTGGCGCCTCGTCGCAGGAACAAATTATGCTGGACCAGTTAGAGCGGTTTTCATATCAGTGTGCGGGTGTAGCGGGCCGCTTCGGGGCGCATTGCAG
>CAMLDH010000093.1 GCA_946478765.1 uncultured Oxalobacteraceae bacterium
ACACTGGATCGTTATGGCTGACGAACATGCGGCCGCGATCCTGCAGTTTCCAGATCGCATAGGCAACTGCGGCGCCATCATCCTGCGAAATCAGTACACCGTTGCGGCGACCGGCCATCTCGCCCCGGGACGCATCCACCGGCGCATATTCGTCAAAAATGTGGCTCATCAAACCGGTGCCGCGCGTCAGCGTCATGAACTCGCCCTGGAAGCCGATCAAGCCGCGTGCAGGAATACGGTATTCGAGACGCACACGTCCCTTGCCGTCCGGTTGCATGTCTTGCAGATCACCGCGGCGGCGCCCCAACTCCTCCATCACCGCGCCTTGATTGACTTCTTCCACGTCAATCGACAACATTTCAAACGGCTCGTGGCGCACGCCATCGACCATTTTAAACACCACGCGCGGACGGGACACCGCCAGCTCGTAGCCTTCACGGCGCATGTTTTCAATCAGGATCGTCAGATGCAACTCGCCACGGCCGGACACTTCAAACGTGGTGTCGTCGCCGGTGTCGGTGACGCGCAGCGCGACGTTGGCTTTCAATTCGCGTTCCAGGCGATCGCGTATCTGACGGCTGGTGACAAACTTGCCTTCACGACCGGCCAGCGGCGAGTTATTGACCATGAAGTTCATGTTCAGAGTCGGCTCATCGACTTTCAGCATCGGCAATGCATCCGGCGTATCAATTGCGCATACGGTGGTGCCGATGCCCAATTCTTCAATGCCGTTGATCAACACGATGTCGCCTGCAACCGCTTCGTCGACCAATACGCGCTCGAGGCCCTTGAAATTCAATACCTGGTTGATCCGTGCCTTGCGCGGCGTGCTGCCAGGGCCGTCCATGATGACCACGTCTTGCAGTGCCTTGACGCGACCGCGGGTCACGCGGCCGATACCGATCTTGCCGACGTAAGAATTGTAATCGAGCGAGGAAATCTGTAATTGCAGCGGACCATCAGGATCATCGTCGCGCACGGGAACGTGCTGCAATACCGCGTCGAACAACGGATTCATGTCGCCGCTGCGCGTTTCCGAATCAAGGCTGGCGTAACCATTCAGTGCCGATGCGTAGACCACCGGGAAATCCAACTGTTCGTCCGTGGCGCCCAGCTTGTCGAACAATTCAAACGTTTGATTCACGACCCATTCGGTGCGCGCACTCGGGCGATCCACTTTATTGACCACCACGATTGGCTTCAAGCCCAGCGCCAATGCCTTGCGGGTAACGAAACGCGTTTGCGGCATCGGGCCGTCCACCGCATCGACCAGCAGCAATACGCTATCGACCATTGACAACACGCGCTCCACTTCGCCGCCGAAGTCGGCGTGGCCCGGAGTATCGACGATGTTGATGTGGGTGCCGTTGTACTCGACCGCGCAGTTCTTGGCCAGAATCGTGATGCCGCGCTCTTTTTCCAAATCGTTGGAATCCATGACACGGGTATCGACTTGCTGGTTCTCGCGGAAGGTGCCGGATTGACGCAGCAACTGATCGACGAGCGTGGTTTTGCCGTGATCAACGTGGGCGATGATGGCGATATTGCGGATGGCGCGTTTTGAGTTTGACATGATTGTTTTGTGCGGGGTACGAGGAACCGCACAGTATAGCATGCTGCTCCGCACGAAAATGACAAATACGCTGATATTTCAAAGAGTTGCGTATTAGCTGGTTTCGCCGTTGTTTCCGGTCGAAACCAGCCGTTCTGGGGCGAGCACACCGAATTCGACCAACTGCGCCGTTCCCAGCAACCGTCCGTCATTTTCGCGATACACGCGCACGCGCCCTGTCTGTACCGGAATCGGAATGCCCTCTTTGCCAAGCGATAACCGCTGGCCATGCAAAAACCGCATGGCTAACGCCTCCGGCAAGGCCACCGAAGGAAAAGAGGAAAGCAATGCATCAACTGGGGCAAGGGACTGGCAACGTTCGCCGTCCGGTATTTCGGCAAGACCATCGAGCGTGACCGCATGGTCCAGCGTCAGGATGCCGACTTGCGTGCGCCGCAATGTGCTCAGATGGGCGCCACAACCCAACGCAGCGCCAATTTCTTCACCCAGCACGCGGATATACGTGCCTTTGCTGCACTGGATACGCACGCGCAGATACGGCGCCTGATAATCGAGGAATTCGAGAATATGGATGGTCACGCGACGCGCTTCGCGCTCCAGCGTGATCCCTGCCCGCGCATATTCATACAAGGGCTTGCCGTCGCGCTTCAAGGCCGAATACATCGGAGGAATCTGGTCAATCTCTCCGCGGAATTGCGCCAGTACGGCATCGATCTGTTCGCGTGTGACGTCCACTTCCCGTGTGGTCACTACGTCACCTTCGGTATCGCCCGTGTTGGTGGTGACACCGAGATGCACCACCGTTTCATAGGTCTTGTCGGCATCGAGCAAGTCTTGCGCGAATTTTGTCGCCTCGCCGAAACACAAGGGCAACAAACCGGTGGCAAACGGATCGAGCGTGCCGGTATGGCCCGCCTTTTGTGCATTAAGCAGGCGTTTGGCCTTGATCAAAACATCATTGCTGGAATGACCTGCGGATTTGTCGAGCAGCAGCACACCGTGAATCGGTACGCGCGCTTTTTTGGGCAGGATGGTCGCCATGGTGACTTACGTCGAGCGGAACAAATGGCATGCAGAAAACTGGAATCAGTCTTCCGCATCCTTTGCCCTGCTGGCATTTGCTTCGTCGATCAGCCTGGACAATTCCATGCCGCGCGCAGTCGATGAGTCGTGCACGAAATGCAGTTCGGGAATGGTATGAATGGTCAGGCGCCGGCCCAGATGACCGCGAATGAACCCGGCGGCCTTGCTGAGTCCGGCAACGGTATTCTGGATCGCCTCTTTGTTGTCGCTCAGCATGGTGAAAAACACCTTCGCATGCGCGTAGTCCGGCGTCACCTGCACTTCGGTGATCGTGATCATCCCCACGCGCGGGTCTTTCAACTCGAATGCGATGATCTCCGCCAGATCGCGCTGGATCTGATCGGCGACGCGCAGTCCGCGTCCGGGGATGGATTTGCTGTGTTTAGCCATTGCGTGGGTTTGGAGACCGTTTCAATACTGCATTTTGCGGGTGCCGAGGTTAAACCAGCCGGCCTCGGCACCCTCGATAATTACAACGTGCGGGCGATTTCCTGGACTTCGAATACTTCCAGTTGATCGCCTTCCTTGATGTCGTTGAAGTTCTTCAGTGACAAGCCGCATTCAAAGCCGGATTTCACTTCTTTCACGTCATCCTTGAAGCGCTTGAGCGAATCGATTTCACCGGTCCATACCACTACGTTATCACGCAGCAGACGCACCGACGAACCGCGCTTGACGACACCGTCCAGTACAAAGCAACCGGCAATCGCGCCGACTTTGCTGACCAGGATGACCTGGCGGATTTCAACCAGACCCAGTGCCTGCTCACGTTTCTCTGGCGCCAACATGCCCGACATCGCGGCTTTGATTTCGTCGACCGCGTCATAAATGATGTTGTAGTAGCGAATGTCGATGCCATTGGCTTCCGCCAATTTGCGTGCGGATGCATCTGCCCGGGTATTAAAGCCGATGATGACTGCCTTGGATGCCAGCGCCAGATTGACGTCCGATTCGCTGATGCCACCCACGGCGGCATGCACAACTTGCACTCGCACTTCGCTGGTCGACAATTTCTGCATCGAGTGAACCAATGCTTCCTGCGAACCCTGGACATCGGTCTTGATGATCATTGGCAGGTTCTTGACTTCGCCTTCGCCCATTTGCTCGAACATGTTTTCGAGCTTGGCCGCTTGCTGCTTGGCGAGCTTCACATCACGGAATTTACCTTGACGGAACAGACCGATTTCACGCGCCTTGCGCTCATCCGCCATGACCATAACTTCTTCGCCGGCGGCCGGAACTTCGGTCAAGCCTTGAATTTCGACCGGAATCGATGGACCGGCTTCGGCAATGGTCTTGCCATTTTCATCCAGCATCGCACGCACGCGGCCGTAGGAAGAACCAGCCAGCACCACGTCGCCGCGCTTCAGTGTGCCAGACTGCACCAGGATCGTCGCCACCGGACCGCGGCCCTTGTCGAGTTTCGCCTCGATGACCAAGCCCTTGGCAGGCGCATCGACCGGGGCTTTCAATTCCAGCACTTCCGCTTGCAGCAGCACGTTTTCGAGCAGCGTGTCGATGCCTTCACCGGTCTTCGCAGACACCGGAATGAAAGGCGATTCGCCACCGTATTCTTCCGGCACCACCTGTTCCGCGATCAACTCCTGCTTCACGCGATCCAGATTGGAACCCGGCTTGTCGATCTTGTTGATGGCAACCACCAATGGCACGCCGGCCGCTTTCGCATGCGCAATCGCCTCCTTCGTCTGCGGCATCACGCCGTCATCGGCCGCCACCACCAGAATCACGATATCGGTGGCCCTGGCGCCGCGGGCACGCATCGCGGTAAACGCTTCGTGACCCGGAGTATCCAGGAAGGTAATAATGCCGCGCGGTGTTTCCACGTGGTATGCACCGATATGCTGCGTAATGCCACCGGCCTCACCCGACGCCACTTTGGCACGGCGAATATAGTCGAGCAGCGAAGTCTTGCCATGGTCGACGTGACCCATAACGGTTACCACCGGCGCGCGTGGCAGCGCTTCGACATCAGCGTGTTCTGCGCCGGTGTCGAGCATCGCTTCCGGATCGTCGAGCTTGGCGGCATGCGCCACGTGGCCCATTTCCTCGACCAGAATCATGGCCGTTTCCTGATCGAGCACCTGATTGATCGTGACCATTTGACCGAGCTTCATCAAATGCTTGATCACTTCGGATGCCTTCACCGACATCTTGTGGGCGAGTTCGGCAACCGTAATTGTCTCGGGTACATGCACATCCTTGACAATGGCTTCGGTTGGCGCCTGGAAATTGCTTTCACGCTCGTCATGATGCGAAGAACGGCGGCCTTTCGGACCACCGCGCCAGCCATCACGTCCGCCCGGCCCGGACGGGGCACCGCGCGTCTTGAGACCGGCACCGCGCTTTTTCGCATCATCCTGCCAAGTGGACGACACATTGGCGGACTTGATCGATTTCTTGTCGGCCGCAACTGCCGGCTTTTTGTCGTCTTTTTTCTCGCCCGGTTTCTTGTCTGCCGGCTTGTGCAACGTCCCTTCGGCCGATTTCGCCGCAACGACCGGCGGCGCGGGTTCCGGCGCTTTCACAACCTTGCGCGGTGTGCTCATCATTAACTTGATCTGAGCGACTTCATCGGCGACCACTTTGCGCGCACGCTCTGTTGCCGCAGCTTTTTCTGCCGCCTCTTTGGCAACTTCTTTTGCGGCTTGCGCAGCTTTCTTCTTTGTTTCTTCAGAAGCAATGCGCTTTTTCTCTTCGGCCGAAGACTCATCGGTCTTGATTGCTGCCTGCGCTTCCACTACCGCCGCTTTTTTCGCTTCAAGTTCAGCTTTCTGCATCGCCTTGGCCTGCGCTTCTTTTTCAGCCTCAAGCGTGGCCAGACGCTCCTGCTTCTCGCGCAAATCCGCTTCCTGACGCGCGATCAATTCCGCTTGGCGGCGCGCCTCTTCGGCGCGGCGAGCGACTTCAGCTTCATCAATGATCGGCGCGACGGCCACTTTAGCCGGCGCTGGCGTTTCTTCGACAGCTGGTTCGTCACGTTTGACAAAGGTGCGTTTTTTGCGCACTTCAACCTGGATCGTGCGCGACTTGCCGGTCGCATCCGCTTGCTTGATCTCGGTCGTTTCCTTGCGCGTCAGCGTGATTTTCTTTTTCTCGCCATCAGGCGACGCACCATGTGCGCGGCGCAGATGATCAAGGAGCTTGTCCTTGTCTTCCTTCGATAATGGGTCGGACGAAGAACCCTTGACGACGCCTGCCGCGCGCAATTGCGTCAGCAGCAAGTCCGCCGGCATCTTAAGTTCGGTAGCAAATTGGGCTACGTTGTTACTCGCCATTCAGTCCTCTTTTCTATGTAGCACGATCGATGATGATGAAACTTCTCGGATCATTTGACTTCCGCGAGGTTCCAGGCGTTCGCTTGCAACGCCTTGACACGGTCATCATATTTTGCATCAATGAGTTTCACCTCATCATCGGTCACATCTTTAAATTCGTCTTTAATCAATTGACGTGCACGATCCGACGGCAAAGCCAGAATCGCGCCAAACTCGTCATAAGCCAAACCGGCAAACGCCTCCAGCGTTTTGATCCCGGCCAGACCCAGCTTGCCTGCGGTGACCCGATCCATTCCATCCAGATTGACCAACGCGTCCTCCATGCCCTCCAGTCCTTCTTCCGAGGCGATCGCTTCCGTCACCAGCGCATCGCGAGCGCGATTGCGTAGTTCATTGACGGTATCTTCATCGAAGGATTCGATTTCCAGCATCTCGCTGATCGGCACATATGCAATTTCTTCCAGACTGGAAAAACCTTCGTCCGCCAGGATGTCTGCAACTTCCTGATCGACGTCGAGTTTTTCCATGAACAATGCGCGAATCACTGCGGTTTCCACCGCTGATTTATCAGCCGACTCTTCCGCCGTCATGATATTGATCTGCCATTCGGTCAATTCGGATGCCAGGCGCACGTTCTGGCCACCACGACCAATCGCGATCGCCAGGTTTTCCTCGTCGACCACAACATCCATCGCGTGTTTTTCCTCATCGACCATGATCGACGACACATTGGCCGGCGCCAGTGCGCCGATCACGAATTGCGCCGGATCTTCGGACCACAGCACGATATCGACACGCTCGCCGCCGAGCTCCCCGGTCACCGCCTGCACGCGCGAACCGCGCATGCCGACGCAAGTACCGATCGGGTCAATCCGCTTGTCGCTGGTAAATACGGCGATCTTGGCGCGCACGCCTGCGTCGCGGGCTGCCGACTTGATTTCCAGCGAGCCTTGTTCGATCTCCGGCACTTCAAGTTCAAACAGTTTCATGATGAATTCCGGCGCGGTACGCGACAGGATCACTTGCGGACCGCGTGCATTGCGGTCAATGCGCAAAATATAAGCACGAACACGATCGCCGATACGCAGATTTTCTTTTGGAATCATCTGGTCGCGCGGCAGGCGCGCTTCAATTTTGCCCGACTCGACAATCGCATCGCCGCGCTCCATGCGCTTGATGGTGCCGGTGACGAGCGAATCGCCGCGCTCCAGGAAATCGGCTAGAATCTGTTCGCGCTCGGCGTCGCGGATGCGCTGCAGCACAACCTGCTTGGTGTCTTGGGCGAAACGACGGCCGAAATCGACTGATTCAATCGGTTCTTCGATGTAATCATCGACATCGATATCGGCAATCTGTTCTTGCGCTTCGAAGTGTAATACTTCCTGGTCCGGCAATTGCAGGCCGGCCTCGTCCGGCACGACATGCCAGCGGCGGAAGGATTCGAATTCGCCGGTTTCGCGATCAATCGCAACGCGAATGTCGACATCTCCTTCGTAGCGTTTCTTGGTAGCTTGCGCGAGCGCGTGCTCAAGTGCTCCGAAAACAATATCTTTATCGACGTTTTTCTCGCGTGCCAAGGCATCGACCAATAATAAAACTTCGCGACTCATGCTTTGCGACTCCTAAAATCCACTTTTGGCACCAAACGTGCCTTGTCCACATCGGCCAGCGTAAACTCCAGCATAGCCGGGCCTTCTTTACCTTCAAATTCCAACTTCAATTTGTCGCCTTCCGGCGCCTGCAAAACACCTTCAAACGACTTGCGATTTGCCGCCCCGGGCATCGGCAAGCGCAGCTTCACCACTGCCGCCTGCCCCGCAAAACGCACGTAGTCGCTGATTTTTTTCAACGGACGATCCAGTCCGGGCGACGACACTTCGAGCCGTTCATATACTGCGTTTTCAACCAGGAATACATGCGACAACTGATGACTGACCTTCTCGCAATCTTCGACCGTGATATTTCCTTTGTTAGTATCCGGCGCGGCAAAGTCGATATATACGCGCCACAATCCGCGTCCGGCCTGCTCGAAATCGACCAGCTCGTAGCCCAGTCCCGCAACGGTTTTTTCTATCAGTTCGAGCAAACGCAAAACAATTCTCCGAAAACAGCCGATCTGCCATCGCATGCGACCTGCCCGGCTGCATGCGAAAACTGGTTAACAAAAAAAAAATGGGCATCTGCCCATCTTTTTTATCATGCAAGTCCCGCAGTTGCCGCCACAGAATCGCTCTATGGGCCCCTATGGGCGTGACCTTTGTTAACTATAAGATTATAAGCGATTACTTTGCGTACCGCAATGCCGGAATAAGCGAGCAACGACAGTTTGCACCCCCTTGGCACTCCAGCATCGCTGCTTTATCAGGCGTATTACTCATAAAAACATTGAGTTAAAGCAACTAACCACGCGAACGCCGACGCGGCATGCCCTGCGGCCCATGCCCGCCTTGGCTGCCTTGCCCCTGCCCCCCGCGACCCGGACCGATATTGCGGCGCGGCTGGCCCATGCCCGGAAACCCGAGGGCCGTCTGAAGAGGATCTGGCTGCCGGCTACGCGACGATCCCTGCCCGCGACTCACTCCTTGGGTATTACCCTGCCCTTGGCCCTGACTTCTACGTGGATTCTGGCTTTTGGCGTAGCCATTATTGCGATCGGCACCACCTTGGCGATCCTGGTATTCGCCGCGACTCTTGTCACCTTGGTTCTGTCCGCCAGGTTTGTCCAGCCCGCTTATGCTGAGCAAATCACGCACTGCATGCTCATCCAGTTCTTCCCAACGGCCGCGTTTCAAGCTCTGCGGCAGTGTCATCGATCCGTAACGAGTGCGAATCAGGCGCGACACCGTCAAGCCAATCGCTTCGAACATGCGTCGCACCTCGCGATTACGGCCTTCGCCGATCGTCACGCGGTACCACTTGTTGACGCCTTCGCCGCCGCCATCGGCAATCTTGGAGAATTGTGCAGTGCCATCTTCCAGCTCGACGCCGCTCAGCAACTTTTGACGCATCCCCTCCTCCAACTCGCCCAGCGTACGCACGGCGTATTCGCGGTCGATGCCGTAACGCGGATGCATCAGCCGATTGGCCAAGTCGCCCGAAGTCGTAAACAGCAGCAAGCCTTCCGTATTGAAATCGAGGCGCCCGACGGCTAGCCATTTTCCCGCTTTCATGGTGGGCAAGCGCTCAAATACGGATGGACGCCCTTCTGGATCGCGGGTGCTGACAATTTCGCCGGCTGGTTTGTGATACACCAGCACGCGCGGCGGGCGCTTGCTGACTTTCCGCTGGATTAGTTTGCCATTAATGCGCACTAGGTCCGCCGGCAGGATACGTTGCCCTATATGCGCAGGTTCGCCATTGACCGACACGCGCCCGGCAATGATCAGTTCTTCCATGTCGCGCCGCGAGCCGAGACCGGCCTCAGCCAACACCTTGTGTAATTTCGGCGCGTCATCATCCGATGTCAGATCGCGCCGAACGCTCTTTGCCGGCGCCTGGCGACCATCGCGCCTTCCATTGCCGCCGGCTGGCTCATCGTCGGAAGTCATTGAAGAATCAAATGCATCGGAGGTGACGAACGAAAACACGTCGTCCGCATACGGCGATTTCAGGTGCTGCGCCTTGCCGCCGGCGCTGCCTTGTTTGCTGCGCGGCTTTTGGGACGCTATCGGCGCCTGTGGATTGTCAGGCCGGTTTCGGCCGCGCCCCTTGCGTGGCGCGGCCGAAACCGGGGCGCTGTTCTCACCACCGTCAGCAAGCTGCTGCATATCCGCCGACTCTGCGACCACCTCAGCTCCTGCTTTTCCGCCCTCCGTTGAACGCGGTGTCGACCGTGCACGCCTTAACGTACGCGGACCGCGCACACCGCGCTTTGCCGACTTGACATTGCCTGCAGCATTTTTTTCCCCTTCATTTTCAGGAAGCGTTTCTGTGTGCTTGCCCGGCTCTTGTTCTTTTGAATCGGTCGAAGAGGAAGTGGTCGGCACGTTCACCGGCATATCATTGGGAGTAGGTAGCGTCATTGTTTGTTTCTTGGTTGTGCTGGGGACCAAGCGCAGCGTCAACTGTCAAGTCTGGCGCAGGGTCGAGGGAAAGCGCTTCGATCGGCGAAGCATCGGGGTCAGTTACAACTGCAGCCTCCGCATCGGCATCAGGATTGCTTGCTTCAGGTATATTTTCGATAGGCGCCACCGGCTCATCTGCAACGGCGACGACTGCACCATCCAAACTTGGTGCATTGACAAAATCGATGGCAGACTGATCCAGATTGGCCTGCATTTCATCTTGAAGGGCCTGCATCTCCAGCAAAGCGCCGCCCTGCATGTCATTTTTCGATACTTGCTGCAGCGGCGGCAATTGGTCGAGCGAGGTCAAACCGAGATCATCCAGAAATTGCTTGGTCGTTGCAAACAGCGCCGGACGCCCCGGCACATCGCGATGGCCTATGCCCTCAATCCAGCCGCGCTCTTCGAGCATTTTGATGGTTTGCGAATTGACCGTCACGCCGCGGATCTCTTCAATATCGCCGCGTGTCACAGGTTGGCGATACGCAATGATTGCCAGTGTTTCAAGCGTCGCGCGCGAATACTTCGGCGGCTTTTCCGGGTTCAGACGCTCAAGATAGATCTTCATCTCGGGGCGACTCTGAAAACGCCATCCGGTAGACAGACTGACGACTTCAATGCCTTTGTCCGCCCAATCCGTACGCAATTCTTCAAGCATCTGCTTGATCGTATCGACTCCGACTTCATCGCCGCTTTCGCCATGCTCGACATAGAGTTTTTTCATGTCGTTGATCGACAAGGACTCATGGGTACATAGCAATGCGGTCTCGAGGACTTTCTTCGCCTCAGCAGTATTCATGTGCGTGCTTTGTACGACGTATTAGGCAATATTTTGCAGAAATAATGTTCAACGACAAGCATCCTAAGATGCCATCCGGCTAAAGAACCCGTTGATGCAGCGTTCCGTCGCCCGTTTTAGAGGAGGTGTAATTTTGGGCGGGAATTAAGACTATAAGACTTGGTTGCGGGGGCAGGATTTGAACCTGCGACCTTCGGGTTATGAGCCCGACGAGCTGCCAGACTGCTCCACCCCGCGATAGAGGATTGTGAGTATAGCAAATTCCCGGAACGAGTGCATTGCAGCGTGGCCCTCGGCTAACCAGTGAGCGCGTCCAGATCCACGACGCGCTCTCCAGCCGGCACCTCGAACGGCAACCTGTTTTCCGCGGGCGAAAGCGGACACGACCAGCGGTCGTCGTACGTGCACGATGGGTTGTAGGCAAAATTGAAATCGAGCACGAATTCGGATGCCGACGCGCCAAGATCGGCGCCTTTGATCGTGTCGTAGAGATAGCGGCCGCCCCCGTAAGTCGAGGCGCCATTGCTGGAATCGCCAAACGGAAGCCAGAGTCCGCCGCCATAACCTTCTATCCAGTAAAGCACGAGCGCGTACCCGGCGCCGCGCACCGCGAACTCGACGGCAGCTACGCGCGTGAACCGCGTGACACCGTCAGCCGCGAGCGCCAATTCGAACGTGCTCCGGGTTGCCAGCGGTTTGACGACGCCCGTGATCCGCCACGCGGAATCGTAGGGGAACCACGACGCGCCGCGCCATCGGGTGCGGTGCTGGTAAGGAATGGGACTGTCCGCGTGCTCGCGAAACAGCCGGTCGCTCGCCGCGCGAAAATTGTCGGATGCGCGCTTCGGATC
>CAMLDH010000094.1 GCA_946478765.1 uncultured Oxalobacteraceae bacterium
AGAGCGCCCCGCCGCGGCATAATTGAACTTGCCGCCAAAGATCTTCTTCCAGAGTTCCGGCTCAAACAAACGCGCGCGATAGTAATGACTGAGGTAGGTTTTGGCAATGCCTTCTTCCGTCCTTACCCAGGGGTTCAGCAGCACCAGCCCCGTCACGCGACGGTCATCGCTCGCATAAAAAAGCGCCGCCGACGCAGCATCGCACAAGCCCCAGACAACCAGTTCTTCAAGCGAAGGAACCTGCTGAAAAAAATGGTCGATGGCACAACGCAGATCATCGCTCACCTCTTCGAAATTCCTTGCGCTCCCTTCGCTATCGCCCATTCCACGGTAGTCGAAACGCATCACCGGCACACCGTGGGAAGAAAGATCGCGTGCCAGCAGCGTGAACTGGCGATGGCTTCCGGCCCGATACTGCGGTCCGCCTACGACGACCAACACCCCACGCGCAACGGGGCGTTCAGGCAGGCTTAGCACGCCGTACAGCCACGCATCGCGACAGGAAAAACACAGGGCGCTTTCTTCGAAATTCATGACGGTGCGGTTGCCAAAATCGCGGCCGTCGCAGATAACAGTTCCGGGCATTCGGACACTTCCTGCGTCGCCCAGAATGGCGCGCACGCCACCCTATGCACCTGCAAGTCGCTGCCCGCTTGCTCCCATACGCGCGCCACCTTTGCCCGTGCTGGCGGCATCGCGCGTCCCGCTTCCGGCACGATCTCCATCCAGTGAATGGCGCTTTTTGCCACCGCCAATGAGGCCGCATCGAGGGTGTCAATTGCGGCAGCCAGATCGGGCGCGATGGCATATCCGGCTACTTCAAGGATTTCTCCGGCCGCCAGCGCATTGCGCATCGCAGCAGTTCCTGAATTTTTCCCGGCGTCTTCGGCCAGCATTTCGCCGGCCAGGCGCAATCGCAAAAACTGCGTCAAAAATAATTCACCGCTGACAACCGGCTGCCACAAGATGATCTTGTCAAATGCGCTTTTCGACGTCGCCGCGAAATCCAATGCAAGCAACGCGCCCAGGCGTAAACCCCACAAGCTGAGCGGCGCGCGCGCACGGTCCTCCAGCCATTTTGCCGCGATAGCCAAATCTTCCTTCCATATTTCCCATCTGGCATCGGCAAATTCGCCGCTACTGTCGCCGCAGCCAAAGAGGTCGATCTGCAGCACGCCGAATCCCATCGCAGCAAACGCTCTTGCCTGCAATGCGGCGGCCCGCCTGGCCTTGTTCATTTCATCGCCGAACGGATGGACATAAAGGAATGCGCCGCGGCATTCCAGCCCGGCAGTGGGGGCATGATAAATACAGAAGCGTTTCCCGTGTGCGGCGTCCAGAAAAAAAGGCTGCGCGGGCGGATGATCAGGGGGGCCGTTCATTCCGCTCGTTTACGATCGACAAATGCGGCAAGAGTACCTAGCGTTTCGAAGGTCCTGGCGCTGATTTCATCATCCTCCACGACGATGCCGAAATATTCTTCCAGACCGGTAATGACATTGATGACAGCCATGGAATCCAACTCGGGCAAGCTGCCCAGCAACGCAGAATTCGACGTGAGTTTTTCCTTTCGCGCGCCAAGATTCAATACATCGGCCAATATGTTCTTTACCTCTTCAATTGATTGCATGCTCAGTCCGGATTGGGTGAAATAAAAGCTTTGTGAAACAAATGGCGCGCAAGCAGCCATGGCGGCATGCGCAACCAGTTTGCGCGAATATAGAGCAGCTGCCTTGCCGTGCCTGTCAGCCAGTCAGAACAACTTGGATGGGCCGGCATGAGTGCACGCGCGAAAAGTTGATCCATGAGCGCCCGTGTCAGCCAGCCAGGACCACCGGCGTTGGCGGCTTCCACCGTCGCTTCAGGAATAGGCGTGTGCAAAAAATGCGCGGCATGGCGCAGCGCGTAAAAAAGCGGACGCGTCAACTCCAGTTCTTTGGCCCGCTCGATCAGCGCGTGCCAGAACGATGGCACGCCACTGAAATGACGCAACAGGCTGTCAATGTCGACCAGATCACGCAGACCATGATCCAGTTCACCGTCGTGGAATAGATGGACCGCGCTGTGAAGCACCATGTCGACCGGCGAAAACACCATCAAGTCCTGGTGCCCCCCTAACCGGCATGATGCGGCGCGCAACTTTGCCGGATCGGGACAAATGGGTGCCGTTTCAGGGAGAATCGCATGATGCACATCGATCACCGTCATGCGCTTGATGTGCTGCATGGGCGGCAATTCATGCATCCATGTACGGTAATAGCGCTGGTCATACGCATCATGCTGCGTTGCCGCCCAGCCATGCAACATCAGGGCAGCCTCTACTGCACCAAGGCTTTCTTTTGGCACCATGATATCGATATCGGAAAAAAGGCGTCCGCGCGCAATCGGCAAATCCGCCATCACATAGGCCGCCCCCTTGAGCAGTATCAGCGGCACGCCCACGTCCGCCAACGCGTTGCGGATCAGGCTGACTTCCCAGCGCACTGCTTGAACGTGCCGTTGAGCGGCGAGATGCGACCATTCGAAATGTTCTCTGGCTTGCGGCGGCACTTGCTGCGTCAAGCCGCGCGCATCCAGCAACGCGTGCAGCGTCGCCAACAGCTTGGCGCGCCGCGCCTGGCGCACCAGCATATCCCAGTCTGCGAGACTCAATGAAGTCAGTGCCTCGGGCTGCCGAAACGCGCGCAATATCAGGTCCCGTTGCATCACACCTCGAAGGCCGGCGGCTTTAATGCGGCAAACATATCAATGGCTTCATCCAGCACGCTATAGGTAAAAGCATGGCTCGACGACCGACCGATCAATCCAGCCAGAGTCTCGAAGCCCCGGGTTCCGAGCAGACTGTAATTGAATGCATTATCCGCAACCTGCATGAAAGCCCGCGATTGCGGTATTGCCTCCAGACGTGCCGCAGCGCCTGCCTGATACTTCGGGAAAATGATCCATGCCGGCTGCACCGCTTCCGCAGCGCGCACGACGCTGTCGGCCGGCGCTTTCATATGCGCGACGGTGCCTTTCATCGTATCGTGGATCTTGCGGCTGATAATCGCATTCGGCACATAATCCCTGATGACGTCGATGGACTGATTCTTCAAGCTGATGGGACGGGGCAGCGGCACGATTTTCCCGTCGCCGATCCGCACCATGGCCAACTCATCCGACAGCAATCGCCAGCCGCGGTTTACCAGAGCGGCGCACAAGGTGCTTTTACCCGAGCCCGGCGGGGCCGGCAAGATAGCGGCATGGCCACCCTTCTCAACCACTGCCGCATGGATGATCAAATAGCGGTTGGCGTGACTCGACACGCACCAGTTGAGCCCCCACTCGAACATCGGAAATGCCTGATCAAGGGGCAGCGGCTTGAATGGGGGTATGCCATCGGATAAAAAAAGCACTTGCGGCCTGAACCATCGCCGCAGGTTTCCGGGCCGCGCAAGGCTGACATGAAAATCCGCGAAACCATTCTGCTCCGCCAATGCATAATCGGCATACAGCAAGCCGATCGCCTCCGCCACGGACGGAATCGACGTTTGCACGCGGGTGACAAAACATCCGGTTTGCACCAGCAATCCCGTCTTCTTGAGCCGGCGTCGAAGTTCTGAAGGGGTTAACGCGGAGACATTCAAGATTGGACAGGCTCTATCAACGCAATCGCATTCAGATCGCTGAGAATATTTTTTATTTGCAGCGCAAGTTCCTGGTCCGGATCAACTTGCCACAACGGCGCGAGTGTGACTGCCAAGAGGGCTGCGTTCGATGGCGCTTCTTTTAATTTCAGCAGAATTTGCGCAGCCGCCAAACTGAGCAGGTGCGTATCTCCCGACAGATTATTGTAGACCACACACTCGTCGTCCCAAGAATGAAAGTGAAGATCCTGCTCCGAAATCACTTTCCACATCATGCTTGGTAATGACTATATTGAGGCGCAAGAACCCGCGCGCCTGGTTGAGAAAAGTATGTCAGGCCTGGGTGGCGGTTAAATAACTGACAATTTGCGCAGCATTCCAATACACGGTCGCTGTCGGGGAAAAAGCCCCCGTAGCTTGCCATTCCGCAAACATCGTTATGATCGTCTCTTCTTTCAGGAAAGGCGTCCATCCCATTCGTGCATTGAGAAATGCGGCCACGAGATGCATGCCCAGCTTGTTCATGTCATCCTGCTGCGAGTTCACCAGTTGCAACAACGTGTATTTGGCATAAACGGACGTTGGGCCGCATGGGAAGGTATTAATAAATTTGGTGTCAGGAGGTATCGGCCAACTCTCCACATGGTTTTTCCAATAGCCGGGTGATCGTCCCTGGCAGATTGAAGGCGTGCCATGACTGCTTTGATTGCCGGACAAGAAACCGGATGGCGATTTGCATACCACGTCGCCCAGTACCGGGCGACTGGCCAGCGTCAGCAGCACACCCGACGCGGCAACGCCTGACTTGGTGAAGCGTCTACGTGATTCGTCTACGGATTTTGATGGGTCGATGGCTTCTGGAGATACCTGCTGCTCTCTCATTGCGCCGTTCTGAAACTCTTCGGTAGTCATGTAACGCTCCGTATACGCCATTCCCGCACTCCATACCCTGCATGCGCTCATTTAGCAGAGTATTAAAGCTAAAAAACCATGGTTAATATCAAGCAAAACTTATTCCTGATCAACACAAAAATTATTCCACTTGCAAATCAGCATGTTACGTTGTTTTTCTTCTTGGAAGTTTTGACCGAAAAAACAAACTCAAGGGAAATGCAAAATTTTCCGACGGGCATTCGAAATGCCGGTTGTCAGCCTGCTATAGCAGCGCTGGATTGTAACTTGAATCCACCAAAAATTGGTTTATTGATCATTTTATAAAACGGCAAAATCAAGATTTAAAACGTTGTTATCAACAGTAAACCCTTGCCGCAAAACCTTAATGTGGGTGGCGCTGCCGGTCAATATTTTTCATTTTCAATATTAATTCATCTCGTTATCATCATTATTTTCTGGGTGTTATATCCTCGCGGAAATAATCTGCAAAAAACACGCGATTACCTCTAAATACAAAGCCTTATGTCTATGGGAAAGGTTTCTAAAATGGTGTACTCTTGCCGATGGATGTCTTTTTATTAAAACAGCTGAGCTCGTCCTGCTCCGTCACCCAAATATCGTTTTTAAAAGATAGACTCAATTTGATTGAATTCAACTTGATT
Organism: uncultured Oxalobacteraceae bacterium; assembly: GCA_946478765.1. Next base: position 5,183 of record CAMLDH010000094.1, read on the forward strand.
GAATTCAACTTGCTTCGCGCACTTGCAAACCAATTATAAATTTCGGAGAAGAGAATGTTACGGATTTCCAATCACTTTGTTTCTAAAATGGTGTCCGTTCTGCTTCTGATCGAAATCCTCATTTTGCTGGCGTCGGTCTATCTCGGTGCCGCTTTTCGCTTCATGGATAGCACATTTCCGTTTGTGCACAAGTTTGAAAATTTTTTGATGTCGGCATTTGCGTTTGCGTTTGCAATGATTTTCAGCATGAGCGCGCTGGGCATGTATCAAATCAATTTCAGAGAAGGCTTCAGGAACACTTTCCTCCGGCTCATGCCTTCCTGCATGCTGGGGTTTGTCCTTGTCACGCTGATCTTTTATTTATTGCCCGACCTTTATTTTGGACGCGGCATTCTGGGCCTTATCTTTATTATCGCGGCCTCTGGCATCCTGACCGTTCGCATCCTCTTTTTCAAATCGTCCCAAAATAAACTGTTGGAATCGCGCATCATTTTTTTAGGAGACGGCGCGTTAGCCCAAGAATGCAGTGATCTGGCAATGCATAATATTTTCTATCACAAATACAATATTGTCGGCTTCATTCCAGTGCTGGCGGAGGAACGCTGTGTGCCTTCCTCCGCCATATTGCCCCCCGACGTATCCTTGTACGCAACCGCGAAAAAATACGGTGCAAGTGAAATCGTGGTGTCCGTGCGCAATCGTCGTGGCGGAAACTTTCCGATTCAAGAATTACTGGAATGCAAGCTCAACGGCATCAAAGTGACCGACTCGTCCGAGTTCTTTGAGCGTGAAGCATGTCAGATCCGGGTTGACTCTCTTCAGCCCAGCTGGCTGGTCTTCGGCAATGGATTTGACCAAAGTTTTTTACGCGCTTTCGGCAAAAGAATTTTCGATCTTTTCGTCAGCCTCCTTATTTTCATTGTATCGTTCCCCATCATGCTGATCACTGCGTTTCTGATCTACCTCGAAGATCGGACGCCCATTTTTTATAAGCAGGAAAGGGTCGGCAAGGATGGACATTCTTTCATGGTTCTGAAATTCCGCAGCATGCGCAACGACGCCGAAACGATAACCGGACCGCAATGGGCATCTACCGACGATCCCCGAACGACGAAAGTGGGACGCGTGATTCGCAAACTGAGAATCGACGAACTCCCGCAAATTCTGAATGTTCTCAAAGGCGAAATGAGTTTTGTCGGACCGCGTCCCGAAAGACCGCATTTTGTAGAGCAGCTTTGCGAGGAAGTTCCTTATTACAACATGAGGCACAGCCTCAAACCAGGCATCACCGGCATGGCGCAAGTGCGCTATCAGTATGGCGCATCGGTCGAGGACTCGATACAGAAACTCCAGTACGATTTGTACTATGTGAAAAATAACAGTTTGTTTTTGGACATACTGATACTGATCGATACGCTTCAAGTGGTCTTGCTGGGCAAGGGCAGCCGATGACGTGTGGGAGCCATTCCAGATGTTGACCGTCGCTGCCGCCTTTAGCTACTGGATCGCCGCCGCTGCATTTTTTGCCCTGTTCGTATTGTTGGTCACCAGCTGGCGTGATCGCCTGCACGGGATGACATTTACAGGCGCCTGCCTTGTTACGGCATTTTGGGCGGCAACGGTCGCCGCGCAGATCGCTTGGGGAAATACCTTATGGCTGCTGACGGACCTCCTTGAGATTGCCCGCAATGCGGGCTGGATGCTTTTTCTGCTCAGGCTGTTGAACCCGTCCCAACCAAAAACGACGCGACTCTCTTTTACATTCAAGCCTTTTGCAGGCGTTGTTGCAAGCTTGTATGCGGCGCTCTTGCTTGCGACCATTTATACCCATCTGGAATTTGAATTCCTTCACGGCGCCATCGCCTTTTTAAGCGGCAGCGTCGGGCACGTCGCGCTGGCAGTGATCGGCATGCTTCTGGTTGAGCAGCTTTTCCGGAATACGTCCGAAAAACAGCGCTGGGGAATCAAGTTTGCGTGCTTTGGCATTGGCGGATTGTTCGCGTACGATTTTTATTTGTACAGCGACGCAATGCTGTTCAGACAGGTCAATATAGAAATATGGACTGCGCGTGGATTGGTCAATGCATTGACCGTTCCGCTGATTGCCATATCGGCCGCACGCAACCCCCAATGGTCCACCGGCATCGCGGTATCGCGCCGCATCCTGTTCCATTCCGCGGCACTGTTCGGCTCCGCCATCTACCTGCTGACCATGGCAGCGGCTGGCTACTACCTGCGTTTTTTTGGCGGCAGCTGGGGCAGCATCATGCAGGTGGCTTTCCTGTTTGGCGCCGGCGTCCTGCTTGTCGTGGTGCTGTTTTCCGGCTCGTTCCGGTCCAAACTTAAAGTATTTATCAGCAAGCATTTTTATCATTACAACTACGACTATCGGGAAGAATGGCTGCGCTTCACGCGCATTCTGTCCAAAGAAGGACCCGGGCTGGAAGAGCGCGCGATTCAAGCCGTAGCAGAACTGGTCGAAAGTCCAGGCGGTGCGCTTTGCATCAGACGCGAATCCGGCTATTGCGAACCGGTCGCGCATTTGAACATGTCGTTGCCGGGCGAGGCAGAACCGGTAAGCGCTTCCTTTTGCCGGTTCCTCGAAGATAAGCAATGGGTAGTCGATCTGGAAGAATACGATGCGCATCCGGACCGATACGGCACAATGGTAATGCCGCAGTGGCTCAAAATTTTTCCGAATGCGCGGCTGGTGGTTCCGCTCATTTTGCACGGAAGCCTGTTCGGCTTTGTGGTGCTTGCGCAGCCTAGAAGTCAAATCAGGCTCAACTGGGAAGTGATCGACCTGCTCAAGATCGCCGGCAGCCAGGCGGCAAGCTATTTGGCACAACAGGATTCGGCGAATGCGCTGATGGTGGCGCGGCAGTTTGAATCCTTCAATCGCATGTCCACGTTCATGGTGCACGACTTGAAGAATCTGGTTTCGCAATTATCGTTGCTGATGTCGAACGCGGAAAAACACAAGGATAGTCCGGAGTTCCAGAGGGACATGCTCGATACGGTGGACCACTCCGTGCAAAAGATGAAACTGCTGCTGCAGAAGCTGACCCGCAGCTCGTCGATCGAACGGCCCTCGCCTATTTTCATTGATAAACTGTTGAAACAGGCCGTGGCATCGAAGTCTGCCTTCGCACCGAAGCCGGCGCTGGAGATACGGGATGCCGATCTGATGGTATTCGCCAACTGGGAGCGCCTGGAACGGGTCATCGGCCATCTCATTCAAAACGCCATTGAAGCAACTGTGAGCGACGGTCAGGTGACGATCCGCCTCATGCGGCAGGACGGCTCTGCAGTGGTCGAACTCAAGGATACCGGGCAAGGCATGAGCGAGGAATTCATCCGTGAACGCCTGTTCAAACCGTTCGAGTCCACCAAATCGGCCGGCATGGGAATAGGCGTATTCGAGAGCCGCGAATACATTCGCGAACTTGGCGGCAAACTCGAGGTCGCGAGCCGGCAATCGATTGGCACGACGTTTCGCGTGATTCTGCCACTCCATACACATGATGATACGGCCTTGAAAGCCGCCTGAAAGCAAGAGGAATAACGTGACACCGGATAAGAAAAAATTGCTTGTTATCGAAGACGATCCAGGCCTGCAAAAGCAATTGCGCTGGAGTTTCGATGCCTATGAAGTGCTGGTGGCCGGCGACCGCGAAAGTGCGCTGGCGCAGGTTCGGCGGCATGAACCGCCGGTCATCACGATGGACCTCGGGCTACCGCCGGACCCGGATGGCGCGTCGGAGGGATTGGCGACACTGCGGCAAATCCTGGCGCTGGCGCCCGACACGAAAGTGATCGTCCTGTCGGGCAACCAGGACCGCGCCAATGCAGTAAAGGCGATCGGCATGGGCGCATACGATTTTCATCAAAAGCCGTTCGACCCTGAAATGCTGCGCCTGGTGATTGAACGGGCCGGTTACCTGCATACGCTACAGCAGGAGAACCGCCGCATGCTGCAAACGCAGAAGGACTCGCCGATGTCCGGCATCATCAGCCGCGATCCCGGCATGCTGAAAGTGTGCCGCAGCGTCGAGAAAGTGGCGCCCTCTTCCGCCACCGTCATGCTGCTGGGCCCTAGCGGCACAGGCAAGGAAGTGCTGGCCAAGGCGCTGCACCAATTGAGCCCGCGGCAGGACAAGCGTTTTGTCGCAATCAATTGCGCAGCGATCCCGGAAAACCTGCTGGAAAGCGAGTTGTTCGGCTATGAGAAAGGCGCCTTTACCGGCGCGGTCAAACAAACGCTGGGTAAAATCGAAACCGCCAACGGCGGCACCTTCTTTCTCGATGAAGTAGGTGATCTGCCGATGGCTTTGCAGGCAAAACTCCTGCGCTTTCTGCAAGAGCGTGTGATTGAGCGCGTCGGCGGCCGTACCGAGATCCCGGTCGATGTACGGATCGTGTGTGCGACCCATCAGAACTTGAAAGAGCTGGCGGTTGCCGGACGCTTCCGCGAAGATCTTTACTACCGCCTGAGCGAGATCGTCGTGATGATCCCGCCGCTGAAAGAACGGATCGGCGATGCAGCGCTGCTGGCGCACCATTTCAAGAACAAATTCAGCGCCAAGGAGGGACGCGCCTTGCTGAACTTCAGCCCGGAAGCGCTGGCGACCATCGAAGCGTATCCATGGCCAGGCAACGTGCGCGAAATGGAAAACTGCATCAAGCGCGCGGTCATCATGGCGGACGGGCCGCAAATCGGCGCCGATGATCTTGGACTGTCGGCATTGCTGGCCGAAGAAGAACCGATCAACCTGCGTCAAGTACGCGACGAAGCCGGCTACAAAGCATTGGTGAAAGCGCTGGCGCGCGTGGATGGCAATATTGTCAAGGCAGCGGAATTACTGGGCATCAGCCGCCCGACGCTTTATGATCTGATGAGCCGGCATGGCATCAAGTGAGCCGAGTTGGCGCATCGTCATCTTTCCCGCGAAGGTGGGAACACACATATGACCGATCTTGCTCACGAGCTCATTCTCCAGCGCGCGCTGCAAACGCCTGATGCGCAGGCCCTGACGCACGATGGACGCCAACTGAGCTACGCCGCTCTGGCCCAACAGGTTCAATCAACCGCGCACGCGTTGCTTGCCCTGGGACTAGGCCGCGGTGAACGTGTCGCGGTCTATCTTGAGAAGCGGCTGGAAACAGTGATCGCGCTATTCGGCGCGGCTGCCGCAGGCGGCGCGTTCGTACCGGTCAATCCGCTGCTCAAGCCGCAACAGGTTGCGTACATACTCGGCGACTGCAATGTCAAGATTCTGGTGACCTCGGCAGACCGGCTGAACTTGCTTGCCGACGTCCTGCCGCAATGCGATGATCTGCACGCCATCGTGGTGGTCGGCGCCGCGGAAACGCTACCGAATTTTCCCGGACTGAATGTCGTGCGGTGGAGCGATGCACTCGCTGCCACGGCATCGCGTCATGTTCACCGCAGCATCGACAGCGACATGGCGGCGATCCTTTACACCTCCGGCAGCACCGGCAAACCCAAAGGCGTGGTGCTGTCCCATCGCAATATCGTGGCAGGTGCGAAGAGCGTTGCAAGCTACCTCGATAACACCGCGCACGACCGGATTCTGTCGGTGCTGCCGTTGAGTTTCGACTATGGACTAAGCCAGCTCACCACTGCTTTTTGTGCCGGTGCATCGGTCGTTCTGATGAATTATCTTTTACCGGGGGATATCGTCAAGGCGGTTCACGAAGAGCGCATTACCGGCCTTGCCGCAGTGCCGCCGCTATGGATCCAACTGGCGCAGCACAAGCGGCTGGCGGAAGCGCCATTGCGCTACATTACCAATTCCGGTGGCGCGATGCCGCGCACCACGCTCGATCTGCTGCGCAAGGCGCTCCCCGCGACCAAGATCTATTTGATGTACGGCCTGACCGAAGCATTTCGCTCGACCTTTCTGCCGCCATCCGAACTGGACCGGCGGCCCGACTCCATCGGCCGCGCGATTCCCAATGCGGAAGTGATGGTCGTGCGTGAAGACGGTACACCCTGCGCGGCGAATGAGCCGGGCGAACTCGTGCATCGCGGCGCGCTGGTTTCCCTCGGATACTGGAGCGATCCGGAAAAAACTGCTGAACGCTTCAAACCCGCCCCAGGTCACGCCGCAGGCATTCCGCTCACCGAGATCGCAGTCTGGTCGGGCGACACGGTGCGCAAGGATGATGAAGGCTTTCTGTACTTCATCGGCCGTCAGGACGACATGATCAAGGTGTCGGGATACCGCGTGAGTCCGACCGAGGTGGAGGAAGTCATCTACGCCCACGACATGGTGCAGGAAGCGGTTGCCATCGGCGTGCCACACCCGGTGCTCGGCCAGGCAATCGCCGTCGTTGCAGTACTGCGCAGCGGCCAAGCCGTGACGCCGCAGATGTTGATTAAAGAA
>CAMLDH010000095.1 GCA_946478765.1 uncultured Oxalobacteraceae bacterium
GGACGGATTGAAAAATCGCCCACCTCGGCGTCAAGACGAGTGTGGGAAGAGGAAAACCCGCAACTATACGCTGAGATTCCGGAAAACTCAACGCATTCAATTGCTTACCGCTTTTCAGGCAACGAATTTCGTGACATTCATCGTCAAATCTGCTTGCGTTTGTAGAAATACTGTATAAAAATACAGGCTGCACATAAAACCAGCACCAAACTTTCATTTCCGCAAGGCCAAGGCCATGATCAAACTTACCGCTCGTCAAGAACAAATCCTGAACCTGATCCGGGATGCGATTGAAAACACCGGTTTTCCGCCGACCCGCGCGGAAATCGCAGCAGAATTGGGCTTTCGTTCCGCTAATGCTGCAGAGGAACATCTACAGGCATTGGCGCGCAAAGGCGCAATCGAAATTTCACCAGGAACGTCACGCGGCATCCGTTTGCGCGACATGGGCATAGAACCCGGTCTGGAGCCCCCTCCCAACAGGCAGATGGCATTGCCCCACCCGTCACTGATGCAATTGAGTCTGCCGCTGGTGGGCCGCGTCGCTGCGGGGTCGCCGATTCTGGCGCAAGAACACATCGAAACCACCTACAACGTGGATTCATCGCTGTTTTCCGCCAAGCCGGATTACCTGTTGAAAGTACGCGGGATGTCAATGCGCGACGCCGGCATTTTCGATGGTGACTTGCTTGCCGTTAAAAAAGCCGACAATGCGAAAAATGGGCAAATTATCGTTGCTCGCCTGGGCGATGACGTGACGGTCAAACGGTACAGAAAGACCGGCTCCTTGATTGAATTATTGCCCGAAAATCCTGATTTCGAACCGATCCGGGTGGAGCCACAACGTGATGATTTTGCGCTGGAAGGTCTGGCCGTCGGGTTGTTGCGCGCCTGGGGCTGATCGGCAAACGTTTTCCATATAGTCAAGGACAATGCACCCAACCCGACATGATGATACGCGCGCTGCGCGACAGAATTGCCTTCTCCATTTGCCATCCGGCTTGTCCCTGCCGCACAGTGGCGCCGATCGCCAGACGCCCGGAAACATGCCCTAATCGAACAGCATTTCGATCTTGGGCACCAGGCAAGCGAGGCATATGCCTCGCCACAATTGATCCCGGCAGCGCCGCCGCGACCGCAAGCGCAATGGCGCCAGTACCGGTAAATGCATGATGGAGCTTGCCCATCGATAGAATGCGGGCAAGTACGTCAATCTCATGCGATTCAATTGCTACACCCGCGCTGGTGACATAGCCGGCCGGTGGCGCGATCCATGACAGTTTGGGTGTCGCAGGACGCTCGCGGGTGGCGCTTGTTACGTCTGGCGCCAATCCCATCACGACCGACGCATATGCACGAATCGCTTCGCACTGCGCCAGCAGCGCCGTATCCGCATTCACGGCGTTCGGCAATTCTGTTCCGGTCAAGCCAAGTGCCGCGGCATCAATGAACACGGTTGGGTTGCCAGCCGTCAGCAACGTTGCTTCAACCCTCCCCACACCCGGCACATCCAGCACATCGACAATATGGGCAGTGGGGAGCAAGGCTGTGTCCGGTTGATCATCTTCGATAAATTCCAGCACAATTTCTGCGGACGTGAACGCAACGCCATCTTCCTGAAAATCACCCGTTTCCAGTGGTATACCCTCCATGACAGGCACCTGTGCCACGATGCGCTGGCCGATGTTTGCCTGCCAGATCTGCACAGGAACGATTGCCGCGTCGCCGTGGTTTCGGACCGTCACCAATCCCATATGAATAGCGGCGGGCCCCACTGCCGCCGACAAATTTCCGCAATTGCCGGACCAGTCGATTAATGGCTGGTCGATTGCAACTGCACCAAACAGGTAATCAACATCGCAGCCCGGCCGGTTCGATTTCGACAAAATTACGACCTTGCTGGTACTGGACGTCGCGCCGCCCATGCCATCCGAATGTTTGCCATACGGGTCCGGGCTGCCAATGACACGCAACAGAACTGCATTGCGTTGCCGCGGGTCCGCAGGCAGATCGGTGGCGTTGAAGAACACGCCTTTGGAAGTGCCGCCACGCATATATAGAGCGGGAATTCGTTTCAATGTCGTTCCTGATTTACTATGCTAGCGTTGCTTTTTCTGCAAAATCTGTTTCGCGATTCCGCGCAGGATATTGACTTCTTCGGTCTCGAGTTGGGTGCGTGAAAACAGTCGTTTCAGGCGCGGCATCAGCTTTTTCGGGTTATCCGGATCGAGAAAGTCGATCGCGACCAAGGCCTGCTCCAGGTGTTCATACATACCGTCGATTTGCGCGATGCCGGCAGCTTCACCTTGGAAGCCGATAGCCGTTGCCGGCAACGTATCGCCACACGCGGCGACCCGGCATTCGTACGCCAACACCTGCACCGCTTGCGCCAGATTTAACGACGAATAGTCCGGGTTGGCAGGGATATTGATCAGGACATTGCACTTTTCGACTGCGTCATTCGGCAAGCCGAAGCGTTCATTCCCGAACAACAGTGCCGCGCACAGTCCGGCGTCGCCCCCCAACTGCTGGGCCAAGTGCCGCGGCGTGATAACCGGCGGCGAAAATTCGCGCAATCGGGACGATACCGCGGCGGCGAAATTGCAATCGGCCAGCGCTTCTTCGATCGAACCGACGATACGCGCCGCCGCCAGGATATCCTGCGCGCCACTGGCAAAGGCAACTGCCTCGTCCTGCTGAGCGGCGTCGGGAAAGCGCGGATTGACCAGCACCAGGTCGGAAAATCCCATGGTTTTCATCGCCCGCGCAGCGGCGCCGATGTTGCCGGGGCGGCTGGTTTCGACCAGCACGAATCGCAGGCGTTTGAAAAGAGAAGTGCTGATTGTGGGCAGGTTCATTTAAAATAGCGGTATTGCGCGGTAAAAACGGCTGTCACGGCCATATTTGCCGCATCGCTCATTAATTCAATTTAGGTGATTCCGTTGGTGCCGACAGGCTCCTAAGAACACCTAACAAAATGGTTCTGAGTAAGCGCGCCGACGCAGACAGTACAACTGTACGGCAAGTCGGCGCAACATCCTCAGAATCATTGTGTTAGGTGTTCCAAGCAACGGTACCGCCATTTTAACGGAACCTCTATGCATCCCATGCTCAATACGGCGGTCAAGGCTGCTCGCCGCGGCGCCTCGATCATCAACCGCGCCTCCTTCGATATCGACCGCATCAAGGTCACGGAGAAAAAACACAACGATTTCGTCACCGAAGTCGACCAGGCCGCCGAGCAGGCGATCATCGATGTTCTGAAAAACGCCTACCCCGACCATGCGATTCTGGCGGAAGAATCCGGCGCATCGGCCAATTTGCACGACGAAAATGAAAACGTCTGGATCATCGATCCGCTCGACGGCACCACCAATTTTATTCACGGTTTTCCGCAATACTGCGTATCGATCGCACTGCAGCAGCGTGGCCAGATTACGCAAGCGGTCGTCTACGACCCGACCCGCAACGAACTGTTCACCGCCACCAGGGGCGCCGGCGCCTACCTCAACGAAAAGCGCATCCGCGTCACCAAGCGCGACAAGATTGCCGATGCATTGATCGGCACCGGCTTCCCGTTCCGCGGCACGGATGACCTGGATGAATACATGCAGATGTTTCGCGTGATGACCGAAAAATGCGCGGGCTTGCGTCGCCCCGGCTCGGCCGCGCTGGATCTCGCCTACGTCGCCACCGGCCGTCTGGATGGCTTTTTCGAAAAGGGTTTGCAGCCGTGGGATATGGCAGCCGGCGCGCTCCTGATTACGGAAGCCGGCGGCATCATGGGCACCTTTGCCGGGGAATCCGATTACCTGTACAAAGGCAACGTGATTGCCGGCACGCCGAAGGTATTTGCGCAGATGGTGAGCGCACTGGCGCCGTTCGCCAAATAATCGTTCCCATAGATGCGCCGAACGTCGCTACGGCCTGCACGAATGCGGGCCGTTTTCAATTCAGATTGCAATTAAATGCGAAACCGCTGTTATACTGCGCCGGTGCGGCACATTCTCCAGTCACCTTGCCGCTGTCTATTCTGACCTTCTGTACCCTAATCCGTTTGCCTGCGACTGGCGCCTTCAATGGCGACAGGCCGAACTCTCTCCAAAGCGTTTATGTCTTTTACCCAACTCGGCTTGTCCGATGCAATTGTGCGCGCCGTCACCGAACACGGCTATACCACTCCTACCCCGATTCAGGCGCAGGCAATTCCCGCCGTGCTGGCGGGCGGCGATTTGCTGGCCGGCGCACAGACCGGCACCGGCAAAACAGCCGGCTTCACGCTGCCGATTCTGCACCGTTTGTCGACCGGCGCCGCGGCGCCGACCGCGACGACGACGCAACGGCCGATCCGTGCGCTGGTGCTGACACCGACCCGCGAACTGGCGGCGCAAGTCGAAGAAAGCGTGCGCACCTATGGCAAACATCTGAAACTGACGTCGGCCGTGATTTTCGGCGGCGTCGGCATCAATCCGCAAATCAAGCTGCTGAAACATGGCGTCGATATCTTGGTGGCGACGCCGGGCCGCCTGCTCGACCATATGCAGCAAGGCACGGTCAACCTGAGCAAGATCGAAATCCTGGTGCTCGATGAGGCAGACCGCATGCTCGACATGGGCTTCATCAGGGATATACGCCGCGTCCTCGCGGCATTGCCGAAGAAGCGGCAAAACCTGCTGTTCTCCGCGACCTTCTCCGACGAAATCAAACTGCTGGCCGACGGCCTGCTCGATTCGCCGGCGATGATCGAAGTGGCACGCCGCAATTCGACCGTCGAAGTGATCGAACAAAAAATCCACCCGGTCGATCGCGATCGCAAGCATCCGCTGCTCGCGCATCTGATCAAGACCAACCAGTGGTCGCAGGTACTGGTGTTTACCCGCACCAAACACGGCGCCAACAAGCTGGTCGAACAGCTGGAGAAAGACGGCATTACCGGCATGGCGATCCACGGCAACAAGAGCCAGTCGGCACGCACCCGTGCACTGTCGGAATTCAAGGATGGCAGCCTACAGGTACTGGTTGCAACCGACATCGCTGCGCGCGGCATCGATATCGATCAGTTGCCGCACGTGGTGAATTATGACCTGCCCAACGTCCCCGAAGATTACGTGCATCGTATCGGCCGTACCGGCCGCGCGGGTGCAACCGGCGAAGCCGTTTCGCTGGTGTGTGTCGATGAACATCAGATGCTCAAGGATATCGAAAAACTGATCAAGCGCGCACTGCCGAAAGAAGTGATCCCCGGGTTCGAGCCTGATCTGAATGCACGGGCACAACCGATTCAACTGCGCAGCGGTAACGGCGGCGGCCGCAACCAGCCGCGTGGCAACAATGGCGCAGCCAAGTCACGCACGGCGCCAGCGCCACAAGCCGATAGACCAGCGCGTACCTTCGGCGGCAACAAACCGGCTGGCAAACCGGCCGCGCCGCATCGCTCGGGTGGCCGCGGAAGGTAAATTACCCCAGGCTGTCATTTCGAAACGCACAAAGGAATCATTACCGGAAATGTATGGACAAGCCGGTCGAGATTCCTCGTCGCGATGCTCGGCCGGAATGACATTGCCTTTTTCAGACGTCCCTGGAACACGAAAAAACCCGTCGCAACGCTTGCCTGTTGGTCTATTATTCTTGTCGTGGATGACCAGAATAATAGCGATCCGGCAGACGCTACACGTTCAACTGCCGCCCCTTCAATGACCGATATGACAGGCGATCGATCGATGAATCAACATAGCGCGGCACAGCGTCTCGGCGCCAGATCAAACCTGTTGATCCTTCTGCCGGCCTTTGCGGCGTTGCTGTTGGGCGCGCTATGGGCCGCCGTGTTCTATCTTGTATCAGAGTCGACCGGCAAAGCGTTGGCTCAACAACATGAAGCAAGCATGTACCTCTGGTGGGGTATGGCGGGTTCGACCTGCATCATTGCTTTCGTCGCCTTGCTCATGCTGCAAAGCCATCGTCTTCGCGTAAGCGAACTTGCCGCCAGAAATGCGCAAGCAATCTATGCTGCCGCAGCAGAAGGCGGACTGGATGCATTCTGCATCCTGAAAGCCGTACGCGGTGCAGATCACACAATCCACGATTTCCTGATCACGGCAATCAATGCGTGCGGCGCCACATTGTTCGCCAAACCAAAATCGCAGATCATCGGCCATAAGCTATGCGAATTGCTGCCGTTCATCCGGACCAGCGGCCTTTTCGATAAGTATGTGAAGGTGCTCGAAAGCGGCGATGCGCTAGAAGAAGAACTGGAAATCGACACACCGGATATCAACGCGCGCTGGATACGGCAGCAAATCATCGCGATCGATGGCGGTGTCGCCGTTACCACGCGCGATATTTCTGCCCGTAAAAGCGCAGAAATGCAGACGCGTAACAGCCGCGCATTTCTGCAATCGCTAATCGACTATCTGCCGGTAATGATCTACGCCCGCAGCATGCAGCAAGAAAATTACGGGCGCATGATCGTCTGGAACAAAGCCGCTGAAATCATTTCCGGCTATTCGGCCGAACAAGTGCTTGGGCACACCAATAGCGACGCCTTTCCAGCCAATCTCGCCGAACAGTTCGAGGCATTGCATCGGCAAATCATTGCCGATCCGCAGGTTGTGGATATTCCGCAAGCACCTTTTGAACAGAAAGAGGGAGGACAACGGTTTCTGCACGCGATCGCAGTGCCGCTGTTCGACGAAAACAACCGCATCGAATATATTCTGGGTATTGCGGAAGACATCACCGCACGGCACGAAGCGGAGCAAGCGCTGCGCGATAGTGAAGCGCGCCTGCGCACCATCACCGATGCATTGCCCGCATTGATCTCGTATGTCGATGCCAACCAGCACTACCGCTTCAACAACATTGCCTACGAAGCCCGGCTCGGCTTGAGCCGCGACGAAATGCGCAACAAGCCGGTCAGAGAACTGTTGGGAGAAACCTTGTACGCACGCGTCGCACCGTATATCCAGCGTGCGCTGCAAGGCGAGAAGGTGAACTTCGAACTGGAAGAGCAGGATGAAGACGCTTATCACTGCGTCGAACTCACCTACATCCCGCAATTTTCCGGCGATGGCCAACAGGTTCTTGGTTTCCACGTCATGAATCAGGATATTACGGCAAAAAAGCTGGAAGAAAGACGTCTGCTGCAGCTGGCACAAGTCGACAGTTTGACCGGTCTGGCCAACCGTACCGGTTTCCTGCAGCGCTTGACGGATGCGATGGCGCAAAGCAAGGCATCGCAGGCGCTGATTGCATTGATGTATCTGGATATCGATCATTTCAAGCCGATCAACGATACTTACGGCCATCTGGTTGGAGATGCATTGCTCAAGGCATTTGTCGGACGGCTCGCGCGGACGCTGCGCGCCAGCGATACCGTAGCGCGGCTGGGCGGCGATGAATTCACGGTCATCATGGGAAACCTGTCCCGGCCGGAGGATGCGGCAACTGTCGCGGCCAAGATCGTACAGGCGATTCAACCGCCGTTTTCCCTGGACGACGACCGGTTGGTATCGGTCAGTATCAGTATTGGCCTAGCCTTCTATCAAGGCGGCGCAACGGATCGCAAAACCTTGATCAGACAGGCCGACGAAATGCTGTATCTGGCAAAACAGGCAGGCCGCAATACCTATCGCGTCGCGCCGCTCCCCGGCGCCTGAGCGTGCCTGTCGTCTGCAGCGAGTCCGTGTGCTGTAAACTATCAAATATTAGATGCGCAACGCCATGATGGATGCGCAAGTCACATTATTGTTAAGTGTTTTACCAGAAAGATTGGAATGGCATTAAAACCTGCTTTAAAGCTCGCGCCTGATGGAGATTCCGGGCACTTGAACGCTATTTCTGAAAAGCATACGCCAATGATGCAGCAGTATCTGCGCATCAAGGCAGACTATCCGAATACGCTGGTGTTCTACCGCATGGGCGATTTTTACGAAGTCTTCTTCGACGATGCGGAAAAAGCCGCGCGCCTGCTGGGCATCACGCTGACGCAGCGCGGCGCATCCAACGGCAACCCGATCAAGATGGCCGGTGTGCCGTTTCACGCAGTTGAACAATACCTCGCCAAGCTCATCAAACTGGGTGAATCAGTTGCCCTCTGCGAACAGATTGGCGACCCTGCGACGAGCAAAGGCCCGGTTGAAAGAAAGGTCGTGCGCGTCGTCACACCCGGCACGCTGACCGATTCCGATCTGCTGCCGGAAAAATCCGAGCGCCCCTTGCTGGCATTATGCAAAGTTGCCCAGCGCAAGACGATTACCGTGGGCCTGGCATGGTTATCGATGGCCAGCGGCGCATTGAAGCTGATGGAATTTGCCGATGAGGCAAAGTCGCTCGACACCCGCCTGCTGCAGGAACTGGAGCGAATCGCACCGGCAGAAATTCTTGTCGCGGACAGCATCGGCGACATGTTTGCCGGTACCGTACTGGAGAAGGCGACCACCGTGCCGGACTGGCATTTCGATATCAATCACGGTGAAAAAGCCTTGCTCGACCAGCTGTCGGTGGCGACCCTCACGGGCTTTGGCGCGGAAAATCTGGGCGCGGCGCTGGGCGCCGCCGGTGCGTTATTGCGGTACGCGCAATCGACGCAGGGCAAAGGCTTGCAGCATGTGCGTGCCCTCGCAGTCGAATCCGAAAACGAATTCATTGGCCTCGATGCCGCCACGCGCCGCAATCTGGAACTGACCGAGACCATTCGCGGCCAGGACGCCTCATCATCCGGCCCCACCCTCTTTTCACTCCTGGATCATTGCCGTACCGCGATGGGCGCGCGCCTGTTGCGCCACTGGCTGCACCATGCCAGACGCGATCAATCGATTGCGCAGGCACGGCATGCGGCGATCAATGCATTGATGCGCGCCGACGCTTGTTCCGGCCTGTCCGCCACGTTGGCAGCGGTACCCGATATCGAGCGCATTACCACCCGCATTGCGCTGCTGTCAGCGCGGCCGCGCGACCTGGCAGGTCTGCGTAGTGGATTGCAGCAATTGCCCTCGCTGCGCGCGTATGCCGCGATGTGCGACAAGGATGCCGATGCGACTTTATTGAAATCGATTCAGGACGCACTCGCGACGCCGCCGGAATGCCTCGACCTGCTGGAACGCGCGATCGCGCTGGAGCCGGCAGCAATGGTGCGCGACGGCGGCGTCATCGCGCGCGGCTTCGATGCCGAGCTCGATGAACTGCGCGCGCTATCGGAAAATGCCGGTCAATTCCTGCTCGATCTGGAAACCCGCGAACGCGCCCGCACCGGCATCAACAATCTGCGCGTCGAATTCAACAAAGTGCATGGCTTTTATATCGAAGTCACGCACGGCCAGACCGACAAGGTGCCGGACGATTACCGGCGCCGCCAGACGCTGAAGAATGCCGAACGCTACATCACCCCGGAACTGAAAGCCTTTGAAGACAAGGCATTGTCGGCGCAAGAGCGTGCACTGACGCGTGAAAAATATTTGTATGAAAAGCTGCTCAACGATCTGGCGCCGCATATCGGTACGCTGCAGGCGATCGCCCATGCCTTGGCACAGCTCGATACGCTGGTCGCGCTGTCGGACCACGCGATGCGCCACAACTGGTGCGCGCCGCAACTGGTCACCGAACCCACGATCATGATCGAGCAAGGCCGGCATCCGGTGGTCGAGAACTACATCGAACGCTTCATCGCGAACGATTGCGAATTGACCACCGAACGCAAACTGCTGCTCATTACCGGCCCCAACATGGGCGGCAAATCCACCTTCATGCGCCAGGTCGCGCTGATCACGCTGCTTGCTTACATCGGCAGCTTTGTGCCTGCCGCCAGCGCGGTGATCGGCCCGATCGACCGTATTTTTACCCGCATCGGCGCCGCAGACGATTTAGCGGGCGGACGGTCGACCTTCATGGTCGAGATGACTGAATCGGCAGCCATTCTGAATGGCGCGACCGAAAATTCATTGGTGCTGATGGATGAAGTCGGACGCGGCACATCGACTTTCGATGGGCTGGCACTGGCTTGGGCAATCGCGCGTCACCTGATTGACAATACCAAAAGCTTCACGCTGTTTGCCACGCACTATTTCGAGTTGACGCAACTGCCGGAAACCCATCCGACCTCGGCCAACGTGCATCTGTCGGCGGTCGAACACAAGGACAGCATCGTGTTCCTGCATGCAGTGCAGGCCGGTCCTGCATCCCAGAGCTATGGCTTGCAGGTCGCGCAACTGGCCGGTGTGCCGCCGCCGGTCATCCGCGCCGCACGCAAGCATCTGGCGGCACTGGAAGCGCATTCGGTGCAGGCAACGCCGCAATTCGATTTGTTTGCCAACGCAATAGCCGAATCCATCGAGTCGGAGACGGTCGCGCAAGAATCCGGGCAAATGCAATCTGCGATGGAGATTGCAGAAGCGCTGGCCGCGATCGATCCGGATGCACTGTCACCGCGCGAAGCACTGGAGGCGTTGTATCGCCTGAAGCAGTTGACCAGCCAATGAGCAGTGTCGTGAACGACCATGTGCGGCGCTGGATATTGGCGTGCAGTGTAGCGCTATTGACCTGCTCCGCCGCCGCGCAACCGAACGAATTCAGCTTTGGTGTCATCACGCATCCGTTCCAGGATGCAACAGACGAATCGATCCTGCGTGAAGCAATCGCGGAAACCGACGCCGACAATCTCGCATTCGTGGTCGCCAACGGCATCAAATCAGCGAACGAAGCTTGTACCGATGCGCTGTATCAGCGGCGCAAGGAAATTTTCGACAGTGCAAAAAACGGTTTGATCATATCGCTGGCCGGCAGCGACTGGAGTGAGTGCAAGAATGCACATGGCCGCTCGGCCGCAGTAGAACGGCTCAATCGTTTGCGCGAGTTGTTTTTCATCGATGGATTCTCTGGCGGCGCCAGCAGGATTCCACTGGTGCGCCAATCGACGACCGCCAAATTTCGCAACTATGCGGAAAATGCGCGCTGGGAAGTGGGCGACATCATGTTTGCGACCATCAATCTGCCGGCCAACAATAATCATTATCGACCGGAGGCCGGCCGCAATAGCGAATTTGAAGATAGGCTAATCGCCAATCGCGATTGGCTGCGACGGATTTTCGTCTTTGCAGCACGCAAGAAATTGGCTGGCATCGTGCTGTTTTGCGATGGCAACCCGCTTGCCAAACCGAGTTCATCGCAGTTTTTCGAATTCGGCACGAAACGCGACGGCTTTGCCGAAACGCGTCAGCATATCGGCGCGCTCGCGGCCAGATTTTCCGGCAAAGTACTGGTGGTACATGGACCGACGGCGGATCACCCTGCTGCTGCGGATAATATTGTTTGGCACGACAACCTGGGAGATCTGGAAGTCGCTTCCGAATGGATGAAATTGCGCGTGCATCCGTCATCCAGAACGCTCTTTTCGATCGGCAACGACCCGGCCCAGGCAAACAATAACCGTCAATAAAAAAACCGCAGAATTTGACCTCTGCGGTTTTTGCACTTTCCTGCTTTCTTTCAACTGTAACGGACTTGCCCGTGTCAGTGTTGCGCGCAACACCACGCCAAGCGCCTGCGTCAATGAATCGGGTGGCTGCGGAATTGATCGCCTTCGTT